>NZ_JBVHVX010000021.1:0-67025 GCF_055564615.1 Agromyces sp. NPDC029043
CCCACGGCCGCTCCCGCCCAAAAACCCCCCCCCCCCCCCCCCCCCCCCCCCCCCCCCCCCCCCCCCCCCCCCCCCCCCCCCCCCCCCCCCCCCCCCCCCCCCCCGCTGCTCCCGTAGCCCAATCGGCAGAGGCAGGCGGCTTAAACCCGCCCCAGTCTGGGTTCGAATCCCAGCGGGAGCACCTTCGGGCCCGTCAACGGCGCACGCGATAGCGCAGGTGCAGCACCCGATCGCCTTGGATCACCTCGTCGGGATCTTCCAGCAGGTGCGGCGCGCGGACCGACCCGAAGTAGCGCTTGCCCGACCCGAGCACGACGGGGACCACGTCCATGCGCACCTCGTCGACCAGGCCCGCGGCGAGCGCCTGGCCGCCGATGTCGCCGGCGGCGACCTCGACGATGCGGTCGCCCGCGAGCTCGGTCGCCCTGGCCACGGCGGCCTCGACGCCGTCGACGAAGTGGAACGGCGCGTCGGGGTCCCAGCCCTCGGGCGGCGGCCGGTGCGTCACCACGACCACGTGGTCGATCCCGCTCGGGGGCGTCCCGTCCCAGCCGTCCGTCAGGTCGAAGACGTGGCGGCCGGCGACCGTCACCCCGACCTCGTCCCAGTACGACCGGGTGTAGTCGTAGGAGACCTGCGACACCTTCAGCACGCCGCTCTCGTCCAACGGCACGTCACCGCTGGTCAACCAGTCGAACAGGGGCCCGGGCTGGTCCTGCTCGTCGGCGATGAAGCCGTCGACCGACACCGAGGCGTACATGACCACTCTGCCCATGGGACGCTCCTTGCCTCCGGTGCCCCCAACGTAGCGGCTCCTCACGGATGCGGCGACATGCCTCAGCCCCTGCGGCGGCGAGGGTGCGCCCCGCGCCCGCTCACTGCATCCGGTCGAGCCGTCGCAGGATGAGGCCCTCGCGGAGCGCCCACGGCGACACCTCGAGCACCTTCGCCTTGAACGCGCGCATGGTCTCGGAGAGCACGACGGCGCCCGCGACGATCTGGAACGTGCGGTCGGCGGTGATGCCGGGCAGGTTGGGACGCGCGTCGGCCGGAATTCGCGCGAGGCGCGGGATCCAGTCGTCGAGCTGCGAGAGCTTCAGGATGCTGCGCTCCTCGGCGCCCACGCCCTCCTCGGTGTTGCCCGCGAGCCTGGCCAGTGAGCGGATGGTCTTCGACGACCCGACGACGTGGTCGGAATCGGGGATGCCGCCCACGTCGCGGACCGTCTCCTCGAGCACGCTCCGGGCGTGCTTGCGCAGCCTGGCGACCTGCGCGTCGGTGGGCGGGTCGTCGGGGAGGAACTCGATGGTCGAGCGGCCCGCACCGAGCGGGACGGAGTGCGCGGCATCCGGTACCTCGTCGCCGCCGTGCGCGATCTCGAGCGAGCCGCCGCCGATGTCGAAGAGCAGCACGCGGCCGGCCGACCAGCCGTACCAGCGGCGTACCGCGAGGAACGTGATGCGCGCCTCGTCGGGGCCGCTCAGCACGTCGAGGTGGATGCCCGCCGCCTCCTCGATGAGGGCGAGCACTTCGGTGCCGTTCGCCGCCTCGCGGATCGCCGAGGTCGCGAACGCGAGGAGCTCGTCGATGCCCGACTCGCGCGCCACCTGGGCGGCCTCGCGGACGGCCTCGAGGATCGCCTCGACGCCCGCCTCGCTGATCGCGCCGTCGTCGTCGAGGTAGCGCATGAGCCGCAGCACCGACTTGTTGGAGGCCATGGGGATGGGGCGGGCGCCCGGATGGGCGTCGACCACGAGCAGGTGCACGGTGTTGGAACCGACGTCGAGAACCCCGAGGCGCATGCTGCGAGCGTACTGAATGGTGGTGCGACGCGCGTGCCGCGTGCATACTGATCCGAGTGGGACGATCGTCCCAGTACGAGGCCGCGCCGCCGAGCGGAGAGGAGCGCCATGCCCCGCATCCCCGCCGCCGAACGGCGCAGCGCGCTGATCGACGCGGGACTGCGGCTCATCGCCCGCGAGGGACTCGCGAACGCGACCACTCGGGCGATCGTCGCCGAGGCGGGGATGTCGCTCGCGAGCTTCCACTACGCGTTCGAGTCGCGCGATGCCTTCCTCGACGAGCTCATCGCCGCGGTCGTGGCGACCGAGCAGCAGGCGGTGCTGCCCGACGCGGGGCCCGAGGGCGACGGCAGCCTGCGCGACGTCCTCGAGCGCGGCCTGCTCCGCTACCTCGACCACCTCGCCGCCGACGCCGAGCACGAGCAGGCGATGCTGGAGCTGACCCAGTACGCACTGCGCTCGCCCGAGCGCCATCCGCTCGCCGTGGCCCAGTACCGGCGCTACACCGAGCTCGCGGAGCACGCGCTCGAGACCGCGGCGCGACGGGCGGGCACGACGTGGCGTGCGCCCGTCGCCGAGGCCGCCGGCGTGCTGGTCGCGTTCACCGACGGCATCACCCTCACCTGGCTCGTGCATCGCGACGACGCCGCCGCCCGGGCTGCGGCGCGTGCCGCCGCCGCCGCGCTCTCGAGCATGGCGGTCACCGCGTGACGACGACCCTCGACCTGACGCGTGCGGGCACCGCCACCGATGCGACGGATGCCGCGGCGTGGCTCGACCCCGCCGGCTTCTGGCCCGCCCTCACCGAGGCGACCCGGCACCTCGACGCACCCGTCGGCGTGCTGCACCTCGGAGCACTCCGGCACAACGCCGCAGACATGGCGCGCCGCGCGTCCGGCACGCCGATCCGCATCGCCACGAAGTCGATCCGCGTGCGCCCGGTGATCGACGCCCTGCTGCGCCTGCCCGGATACCGCGGCGTGCTCGCGTACACGCTCGCCGAGGCAATCTGGCTCGCCGAGCACATCGACACGCTCGACGACCTCGTCGTCGGCTACCCGACGGCCGCGGCCGGTGCCATCCGTCGCCTCGCGACCGACCCCGACCTCGCGCGCCGCATCGCGATCATGGTCGACTCGCCGGCGCACCTCGATCTCGTCGACGCGGTGCTGCCGCCGACCGCACGCGAGGAGCTGCGCGTCTGTCTCGAGCTCGACGCATCCTGGGAGGCGCCCGTGCTCGGTCACATCGGCGTGCGCCGCTCGCCCGTGCACCACCCGGCCGACGCGGGCGCGCTGGCCGCGTACATCGCGGGCCGCGCCGGCTTCCGGCTCGTCGGCATGATGGCGTACGAGGCGCAGGTCGCGGGCGTCGCGACCCGCCCGCGCGGCCGGTCGATCGACGGTGCCGTGAACCGCTGGATGCAGGCGCGATCGATGCACGAGCTCGTCGAGCGGCGCGCGGCCGCGGTCGAGGCGGTACGCCGTCACGCCGAGCTCGAGTTCGTCAACGGCGGCGGCACCGGATCGATCGAGGTGACGGCCGCCGACCCGTCGGTCACCGAGATCGCCGCAGGGTCGGGCATCCTCGCGGGGCACCTGTTCGACGGCTACGCGCAGTTCGCGCCCGCGCCGGCCGCCGCGTTCGCGCTCGACGTCGTGCGGTCGCCGAGCGCTCGGCACGCGACGCTCCTCGGCGGCGGCTGGGTCGCGTCGGGTCCGCCGGGCGCCGATCGCCTGCCTCGTGCGGTGTGGCCGGAGGGCGTGCGGATGCTGCGGCGGGAGGCCGCCGGCGAGGTGCAGACGCCGGTCCTCGGCACTGCGGCGGGACGGTTGAGACCCGGCGACCGGGTGTGGTTCCGCCATGCGAAGTCGGGCGAGCCGGCGGAGCACCTGGGCGAGTTCTCGGTGGTCGACGGCGATACCGTCGTCGGCACCGTTCCGACGTATCGAGGCGAGGGGAAGGCGTTCCTGTGACGGCGACGGGCGAGGTGTGGCGCAACTGGTCGCGGACGGAGTCGGTGCGGCCGCTGCGGGTCGAGCGGCCCGCCGATGCGGGCGCGGTGCAGCGCGCGGTGCAGGCCGCCGCGGCAGCCGGCCTGCGCATCAAGCCGGTCGGATCGGGGCACAGCTTCACGGGCATCGCCGTGGCCCCCGACGTGCAGCTCGATGTCGTCGACCTCTCGGGCGTCGTCGCGGCGGATGTCGCGGCCGGCCGCGTCACGATCGGCGCCGGCACGCCGCTCCACCGCCTCCCGCACCTGCTCGAGCCGTACGGCCTGGCCATGCCGAACCTCGGCGACATCGACCGCCAGACGATTTCCGGCGCCATCTCGACGGGCACGCACGGCACCGGGCTCGGGTTCGGCGGGCTCGCGACGCAGGTCGTCGCGGCGACGCTGGTGACGGGCACCGGCGAGCTGCTGCGCGTGAGCGAGACCGAGCGCCCCGACCTGCTCCCCGCCGTGCGAGTCGGCCTGGGCGCGCTCGGTGTGCTCGTGGATGTGACGCTGCAACTCGCGCCCCGGTTCGTGCTGCAGGCGGTCGAGCGGCCCGAGCCGTTCGACGCCGTGCTCGCCGAGTGGATGGAACGGGTGCGCGGCCGCGACCACTTCGAGTTCTATTGGTTCCCGCACACCGACACGGCCCTTACCAAGACGAACACGCGGCTGCCGGGCGACGCGCCGCGCGAGCCGCTCGGGCCGTTCGCGCGCTGGATCGACGACGAGCTCGTCTCGAACGGTCTGTTCACCCTCGTCTGCGAGATCAACCGCGCCGTCCCGGCGGCGGCGCCGCACCTGGCATGGATGACTGACAAGGTCACCGGCAATCGCGATTTCACCGACTACTCGCCCGCCGTGTTCACGACGCATCGTGCCATCCGCTTCCGCGAGATGGAGTACGCGATCCCGCTCGAGGCGGTGCCCGAGGCGGTGCGTGAGGTACGCATCCTCATCGAGCGCAATCGGTGGAGCATCAGCTTCCCGATCGAGGTGCGTGCCGCGGCATCCGACGACATCTGGCTCTCGACCGCATACGGCCGGGAGACCGGGTACATCGCAGTGCACCGCTACTTCCGCGAGGACCCCCGCGAGTACTTCGGCGCGGTCGAAGAGATCATGCGCTCGTACGGCGGGCGGCCGCACTGGGGCAAGGAGCACTCGCTCGACGCCGAGTCGCTTCGCGAGCTCTATCCGAGGTTCGACGACTTCCTCGGAGTGCGCGACGAGCTCGATCCCGACGGCGTCTTCGCGAACCCCTACCTCGATCGCGTGCTCGCTCGGAGTCCGGTGGGAACTCGGAGCGAATCCCCATCCGACGGATAGGATCGGGGGTACATCGATCATCGCGATACTCAGGAGTCCGCGCCATGGAATGGCTGATCCCGCTCATCATCGTCGTCGTGCTCGTGCTGGTGATCGGCATCTACCTGTGGGCCACCTACAACTCGCTCGTGACGCTCAACGTGCGCGTCGACGAGGCGTGGAGTGACATCACGGTGCAGTTGAAGCGGCGGGCCGACCTGATCCCGAACCTCATCGAGGCGGTCAAGGGGTACGCCGCACACGAGAAGGCGGTCTTCGAGAACGTCACCAAGGCGCGAGCCGAGACCCTCTCGGCGCAGGGCCCCGCCGAGGCGGGCGTCGCCGAGAACCACATGCAGCAGGCGCTGAAGTCGATCTTCGCGGTCGCCGAGGCGTACCCGCAGCTGCAGGCGAGCCAGAACTTCCTGCAGCTGCAGTCCGAACTGGTCGACACCGAAGACAAGATCCAGGCCTCGCGCCGGTTCTACAACGGCGGCGTGCGCGAGCTGAACACCAAGATCAAGGTGTTCCCGAACACGCTGTTCGTGCGCGGCCTCGGCTTCCACGAGCGGGAGTTCTTCGAGGTCACGGAGGCCGCGGCGATCGCCGAGCCGCCGCGCGTGCAGTTCTAGCGATGTACCGAGCGATCGCCCGGAACAAGCGCAACACCGTCTTCACGATCCTGCTCTTCCTCGCCATCGTCGGCGGGCTGGGCTATCTCGCCTCGGTGATCTACGGCGATCTCACGATCGTCGTCGTCACCCTCGTGATCGCCACGGCGTACGCGCTGTTCCAGTACTTCACCGCCGACCGGCAGGCGCTGTCGATGTCGGGCGCCGTCGAGATCCGGAACGTGACCGACCATCCTCGGCTCTGGCGGACGGTCGAGAACCTCTCGATCGCCACGGGCACGCCCATGCCGCGCGTGTTCGTCATCTCCGACCCCGCGCCGAACGCGTTCGCGACGGGCCGCGATCCGCAGCACGCGGTCGTCGCGGCGACCACGGGCCTGCTCGAGATCATGGACGACTCCGAGCTCGAGGGCGTCATGGCGCACGAGCTGGGTCACGTGCGCAACTACGACATCCGGCTGTCGATGATCGTCTTCGGCCTGGTCGTCGCGATCGGCTTCATCTCCGACCTGTTCCTGCGCATGGCCTTCTTCGGCCGCGGCAACAACGGCAATCCGATCGTGATGGTCTTCGGGCTCGTCGCGATGCTCATCGCCCCGCTGGTGGCGAGCCTCGTGCAGCTGGCGGTGTCGCGTCAGCGCGAGTACCTGGCCGACGCCACGAGCGCCATGACCACCCGGCACCCCGACGCGCTCGCTCGCGCGCTCGTGAAGCTCGAGCAGTACGGGCGGCCGATGCAGCGGCAGAACACGTCGATGGCGCACCTCTGGATCGCCGACCCGCTCAAGCCGGGCGTGATCGACCGCCTCTTCGCGACGCACCCGCCGATCGGCGAGCGCGTGCGACGGCTCCACGAGATGGGCCGCAGCTTCTAGGCCGCGACGGTCAGCGCCGAGGCGATCGCGGGCGAGAGGTCGCCGCGACCGGCCACGACGATCTCGCCGAGGCCCTGCCAGTCGGCGGCGCGCCGCAGCACCGGCACGAGCCGTTCGGCTGCATCGTCGGGGGCGGACGGCTCGGCCCACGCCGACTGCACGCGCAGCACGCCCGCGGCGCGGTCGCTCTTGAGGTCGACCCGGCCGACGATGCGATCGTCGACGAGCAGCGGCAGCGAGTAGTACCCGAAACGCCGGTCGGCCTCGGGCGTGTAGATCTCGATGCGGTAGTGGAAGTCGAAGAGGCGCTCGGCGCGCGGCCGGAACCACACGACCGGGTCGAACGGCGAGAGCAGTGCCACGGCATCGATGCGGCGCGGGCGCCGCGCGTCGCGGTGCACCCACGCCGGCGTGGGGCGCGCGCCCGTGCTCCAGCCGGGCACGGTGACCGGTTCGAGCACGCCCGCGTCGACGAGGTCGGCGATCGCGGGTCGCACCTGGGCTCCCAGGAGGCGCCAGTAGTCGGCGAGGTCGGCCGCGGTCGCGATGCCGAGGGCGGATGCCGCGCGCGCCACGAGTTCGCGGACCGCGTCGGCCTCGGCCGGACCCGCGTCGATCACCCCGGGGTCGAGCACCTGCTCGGGCAGCGCGTAGACGCGCTCGAACCGGCGCCGGTCGGCGCACACGACCTCGCCGGTGCGGAACATCCACTCGAGCGTGCGCTTGACGTCGGACCAGCCCCACCACGGCCCGCGGCGCTCGTTCGCGTCGTGCTCGATCGCGCTCGCGGGCATCGGCCCGTTGGCCTCGAGCTCGGCGCGAAGCCAGTCGGCGAGCGTGCGGTTCTCGCCGAGCCATCCGCCCCACTCGGACGTGCCCTTGCGGCGGTACTCGGCACGCCGGAACTCGAAGAGCGGCCAGAGCTCGCGGGGGATGAAGGCGGCCTGGTGCGCCCAGTACTCGATCAGTCGGCCGCGCCGGCCCCACGCCATGCCGTCGAGCACCGCGCGGTCGTAGGCCCCGAGCCGGCTGAACGCGGGCAGGTAGTGGCTGCGCTCGAACACGTTCACCGAGTCGATCTGCAGCAGGCCGAGCCGGTCGACCACGCCCGCCAGCTGCCGGGTTCCGACCGAGGCGGGTGCCGGCCGGCCGAACCCCTGGGCGGCGAGCGCGATGCGGCGCGCGAGGGCGGGGCTGATGCGTTCGGCCATGGTGCTCCGACCCTAACGGGGGGCGCCGACATCCGGCGGAACGCGCGCACCCCCGCGCCTAGACTGGGACGGTGACCGAGGGGAACGGGGCCGCGCGCGTGCGACGGCAGCGCGCACGCCGCTCCGCCCGCGCGCCCGAGCAGCCGACCGCCGACCAGGTCCGCGATGCCGCAGCCTCGGTTCCCTATGCGATGCGCGTCGCCGCGTCCTGGTCCTGGCGCCTGCTGCTGGTCGGCGGCGTGCTCGCCGTCGTGATCTTCCTGATCATCCAGCTGCGCTACGTGATCGTCCCGGTGCTCGTCGCCGTGCTGCTCTCCGCGCTGCTCGTGCCGTTCTCGCAGTTCCTGCAGCGACACGGCTGGCCCAAGTGGCTCGCGGTCACGGTCGCGATGCTCGCCACGCTCGTCGCCGTCGGCGGCCTGCTCACGCTCGGCATCTCGCAGATCGTGCGCGGTTCGGGCGACCTCGCCGCGCAGACCGTGATCGCGTGGGAGGACTTCCGCGAGTGGCTGCTCGAGGGGCCGCTGCACGTCACGCCCGACCAGTTCGACGCCCTCGTGCAGCAGGTGGTCGACTCCGTCCAGCAGGACAGCGGCGTGCTCGTGACGGGCGCACTCTCGGTCAGCTCGTCGATCGGGCACTTCCTCGCGGGGCTCCTGCTCGCGCTGTTCGCGACGCTGTTCATCCTGATCGACGGCCGCCACATCTGGTACTGGATCGTCGGCATCTTCCCGCGCCGGGCGCGCGCCGCGATCGACGGAGCCGGCCGCTCCGGCTGGGCCACGCTCGAGAACTTCGTGAAGGTGCAGATCCTCGTCGCCTCGATCGACGCGGTCGGCATCGGCATCGGCGCACTCCTGCTCGGCGTGCCGCTCGCGATCCCGATCGCGATCCTGGTCTTCCTCGGGTCGTTCGTGCCGATCGTGGGCGCGGTCGTCACGGGCGCGCTCGCCGTGTTCGTGGCGCTGGTCTACAACGGCTGGGGCATCGCGCTGGCGATGCTCGGCGTCGTGCTGCTCGTGCAGCAGGTCGAAGGGCACGTCCTGCAGCCGCTGATCATGGGCACGGCCGTGAAGGTGCACCCCCTCGGCGTGGTCGTGGCGGTCACCACCGGTTCGCTCCTCGCGGGCATCCCCGGCGCGCTCTTCGCCGTGCCGGTCGCGGCGGTCGGCAACGTCATGATCCTCTACGTCGCGGGCGGCACGTGGAAGCAGGCCGAACCCCCCTCGCCGGCCGAGACCCATTCCCCCCTCTGGCGCACGGTACCCCAGCGCCCCGGATACGGACGGTGACATGAACCACGCACTCGACGCCCGACCCGACTCGCCCGCCGCGGCGCCCGCGGCGCCCGCCACGGCATCCGGCTGGCCCGGTCCCGACCTCGCCGCGTTCGAGCGGGCGCAGCGCACGGTCGCCGAGATCGCACGGCGCACGCCCATGGAGACCTCGCGGTTCCTGGGCAGGCTCGAGGGCGTGCCCGTGCACCTCAAGTGCGAGAACCTGCAGCGCACCGGGTCGTACAAGCTCCGCGGCGCCTACAACCGGATGTCGGCGCTCTCGTCCGACGAGCGGGCGCGCGGCGTCGTGGCGGCCTCGGCCGGCAACCACGCGCAGGGCGTCGCGTACGCGGCGCGCGAGCTCGGCATCCGCGCGACGATCTTCATGCCCGTCGGCGTCGCGCTGCCCAAGCTCGAGGCCACGCGCGCGTACGGCGCCGACGTGGTGCTGCGCGGCGACTCGATCGGCGAGACCCTCGAGGCCGCCGCGCAGTTCGCGGCCGAGACGGGCGCGACGATCATCCCGCCGTTCGACCACCCCGATGTCGTCGCGGGGCAGGGCACGCTGGGCCTCGAGATCCTCGAGCAGGTTCCGGATGTCGCGACCATCGTCGTCCCGATCGGCGGCGGCGGCCTCGCGGCGGGTGTCGCGAGCGCGGCCAAGCTGCGGGCCGCGCAGCTCGGCCGCGCCATCCGGGTGATCGGCGTCCAGGCCGAGAACGCCTCGCCGTATCCGCCGTCGCTCACGGCGGGGGAGCCGACCTCGGTGCCGGTCGTGCCCACGATCGCCGACGGGATCGCCGTCTACCGCCCCGGCGAGCTCAACTTCGCGATCATCCGCGAGACGATCGACGAGGTCGTCACCGTCACCGAGGATGACATCGCACGCGCCCTGCTCGTGCTGCTCGAGCGTGCGAAGCTCGTCGTCGAACCCGCGGGCGCGGTCGGCGTCGCCGCGCTCATGACCGGCAAGGTCCGCTCCGACGGCCCGATCGTGGCGCTCCTGTCGGGCGGCAACATCGACCCGCTGCTCATGCAGCGGGTGATCGCGCACGGACTCGCGGCATCCGACCGCTACCTGACGCTGCGCATCGGCCTGCCCGACCGGCCCGGTCAGCTCGCACGCATCGCCGAGTTGGTCGCCGAGGCGAAGGCGAACGTCGTCGAGGTGCTGCACACGCGCCACGGCGCCGGCATGCAGATCTCCGAGGTCGCGCTGCAGCTCTCGGTCGAGACCCGCGGTCCCGCGCATCGCGACGAGGTCGTCGAGGTGCTGCGTCGCGCGGGCTACGATCCCGAGATCATCGAGGAATGACGAACGGCCCCTCCGAGGAGGGGCCGCTCGCGATGCCGGTTCAGCAGGTCACTGCCCGGCCCAGGTCTCGACGCCCGTCACCTCGACCGCGATCTCGCGGCCGTTGGGGGCGGTGTAGCTGGTCTTCTCGCCGACCTTCAGGCCGAGGATCGCCGCGCCGAGGGGCGACTGCTCGCTGAAGACGTCGAGCTCGGAGTCGCCGGCGATCTCGCGGCTGCCGATGAGGAAGCGCTCCTCGTCGCCCGCGACGATCGCGCTGATGACGGTGCCCGACTCGACGACGCCGCTCGAGGCGGGAGCGTCGCCGACCTCGGCGGTGCGCAGCAGCTCGGTGAGCTGGCGGATGCGGGCCTCCTGCTTGCCCTGCTCGTCCTTCGCGGCGTGGTACCCGCCGTTCTCCTTGAGGTCGCCCTCCTCGCGCGCGGCCTCGATGCGCTTCGCGATCTCCTCACGGCCCGCGGTGGAGAGGTGCTCGAGCTCGGCGGCGAGCCGGTCGTAGGCCTCCTGGGTCAGCCAGGTGGTCGTCGCGGTGGCGTCCTGCGCCATGGTGCACACTCCCGTGGATATACGTGACGCCCCAGCGTGTGCCGGGGCGAATTTCCCATTCTAGAGCAGCCAGCAGCCCTGGACCAAACCCGTGTTCGCCTCCTGTGCGGTGCGCACGCGCTCCGTGAAGGTCCGCAACGGCCGGTCGGAGGCCGGGATCTCGACCACCTTCCAGCCCACCACGGTGAAGTCCTCGTTGAGGGCCTGCACGACGCACGCGGTCTCGCCGCCCTCGGGCGCGGAGAGCCGCCAGGTGACCTCGACCGAGCGGTCGTCGAGCAGCCGGTGCCCGAGGTCGGTGGCCTGCACCTGCGGCCGGCTGCCGTCGAGCCCGGCCCAGGCGACCCAGGCGACGAGCACGACTGCGAACGCGACGGCGGCGCCGACGAGCAGCATCCGCTCGCGCCGGCGTCTGGCGGGCGTGCGGCCGTACCGGTCGGCGAGCTCGGATGCCGCGGGGCCGGCGCGATCGGTCGCGGGGGTGCCGCCGAGGGCGGCGTCCTCGGCCGCTGCGTCGGCGGACTCGCGTGGGGGCACCGCCCGGCTCCTTCCCGGTTCGATCGTCTAGGCTTGGCATCCAGCCTAACCCCGCCCCCTGAAGGGAATCCGATGCTCGTCGTGCCCGCCGTCACGTCCCTCATCGCCGTGGCCGCGGACGAGGATTTCGACCCGAACGACGTCACGCCGGGCGTCGAGGGGTTCGTCATCACGTTCATCGTGATGGCCGTGGTCCTGCTGCTCGTGCTCGACATGGTGCGGCGCATCCGCCGCGTGAACTACCGCGCCCAGGCGCGGGAGCGCATCGAGGCGGAGGAGCGCGAGGCGAACGGCGAGGCCGGTGCCGCGGCATCCGACACCCCGCCGACCACGCCCGAGTGACGGGTCGCGGCCGCGCGCTCAGGCCACGTGGTAGACGGGGTCGATCGCGATGATCAGCGTCGCCGTCCAGTGGCACATGAACGCCAGCACCGTGCACACGTGGAAGATCTCGTGGAAGCCGAAGTGCCCCGGCCACGGGTTCGGCCGCTTCAGCCCGTACACGACGGCACCGATCGTGTAGAGCACGCCGCCGACGATCACGAGCACCATCATCGCCACGCTCGCGGCGAGCAGGTCGCCGAGGTACATGACCGCGGCCCAGCCCAGCAGCAGGTAGAGGGGCACGTAGAGCCAGCGCGGCGCGTGGATCCAGAAGACGCGGAAGCCGATGCCGAGCAGCGCGCCGCCCCACACGATCCCGAGGAGCAGCCAGCCCTTGTCGGGCGGCAGGGCCAGGATCGCGAGCGGCGTGTAGGTGCCCGCGATGAGCAGGAAGATGTTCGCGTGATCGATGCGCTTCAGGATCACCTTCGTGCGCGGCGTCCAATCGAACCGGTGGTAGAGCGCCGAGTTGCCGAAGAGGAGCATGGACGTGAGCGTGAACACCGCCGACGCCCACTTCGCCCACGGGCCCTCGGCGAGCGCGATGAGGACGATGCCCGCGGCGATCGTCAGCGGGAACGTGCCCGCGTGGATCCAGCCCCGCCAGGTGGGCTTCAGGTCGGCGGGATGCTCGGTCGACGCGTCGATGAGGGGGACGTTCGGCAGGTCGGGTCCGCGGCGCTCGTCGACGGCGACGGCGGCGTCGGCCGCGTCGAGCTCGGATGCGGGGCGATGGAGGTGCTCCGCGACATCCTCGGGCTCGTGAGCGCTCATGCGCCAAGCGTACGGCCGCTCGCATCACGGCTTGCTGTGAGCCCGCGTCCCGGCGCGGGGTAGCGTAGTCGCGTGCAGACAGGCGATCATCACTCCGGTCGCGGCCTCCTCTACCGGCTCTACCAGAAGCGGCTCAAGCGCGAGGTCGACCAGGCCGAACTCCCGCACCACGTCGCCATGATCATCGACGGGAACCGGCGGTGGGCCAAGCAGCTCGGCTACGACTCCGCCGCGCACGGACACCGGGCCGGCGCGGCGAAGATGCGCGAGTTCCTCGAGTGGTGCGACGACCTCGGCATCCGGGTCGTGACGCTCTACCTGCTCTCGAGCGACAACCTCCTCAACCGCACGCCCGAGGAGCTCGCCGACCTCATCGAGATCATCGCCGACCTCGCCGAGGAGCTCAGCCACTACCGCGACTGGCGCGTGCAGCACGTCGGCTCCGACGCGGGGCTGCCCGAGCCCCTGATCGCTGCGCTGGATGCCGCGGAGCAGCGCACCGCGGGCAAGCGGGGCCTGCACGTGAACCTCGCGGTCGGCTACGGCGGCCGCAAGGAGATCACCGACGCGATGCGCTCGATCGTGGCCGCCCACCACGCCGAGGGACGCAGCCTGGAGGACCTGGCGGAGCGACTCACGCCCGAGCTGATCGGCGAGCACCTCTACACGGGCGGGCAGCCCGATCCCGACCTCGTCATCCGCACGTCGGGCGAGCAGCGGCTCAGCGACTTCATGCTCTGGCAGGCCGCGCACAGCGAGTTCTACTTCGTCGAGGCGCTCGGCCCCGACCTGCGCGAGGTCGACCTGCTGCGTGCCATCCGCGACTACACCATGCGGCACCGGCGATTCGGCGGCTGATCGGCCGACCATCCGCCGCCCTTCTGCCAGTATGGCTCCGAGAAGGGGGCGCACCCACGTGACCATCGACGACTACGCGGCCGGATTCGGCGAGGAACCCGGCTACCTCGACTACGGGCGGGTCGGACCCCTCGCCCGGGTCGCCGCCGAGGAGACCTTGGCGTTCACGCAGGTGCTCGAGCGGGCACGGCACGGCAGCATGGAGGTATTCCGCGAGCAGGATGCGCGGGTCCGCGCTGCGGCATCCGCCCTCACGGGTGCCCCGGCCGATCGCATCGTGTCGATCCCGAACACGTCGACGGGACTCATGCATGCGATGTTCGGCCTGACCGGCACCGTGCTGCTCTCGCCGGGCGAGTTCCCGAGCGTGCCGATCGCCGCGGTCCGCGCGAACGAGGCCCTGCACTCGGTGCAGCCGGCCTGGCTCGAGACCGACCACGGCAAGGTCACGCCCGGCCGCATCCGCGACCAGCTCGAGGCGAATGTCGCCGCTGTCGCGGTCAGCCTGGTCGACAGCCGCACCGGCTACCTGTGCGACCTCGAGGGCATCCGGCAGGTCATCGGCGACCGCTTGCTCATCGTCGACGCGATCCAGGGCTTCGGCCTCGTCGACGCCCCGTGGGAGGTCGCCGACGCGGTGGTCACGGGCGGGCAGAAGTGGTGCCGTGCGGGTTGGGGCACGGGGGTCATGGCGCTCTCCGAGCGTGCCGTCGAGCGGCTCACGCCCGTGTTCTCGGGCTACACCGGCACCGAGGACGACGAGGTGTGGGACGAGGTGCCGCCGCCCGCCGCCGGCGCGCGCGCCTACCGCGTGTCCAATCCCGATCCCGTGGCGCAGGCGCGGTTCGCGGCGACCCTCGAGGAACTCGCAGCGGTGGGCGTGCCCGAGGTCAACGCCCGGGTCGCCGAGAACGTCAGCCGCGTCATCGACCTGGCCGATGAGTTCGCGATCCCGGTCTCGTCGTCGCGCGACGAGCGCGAGCGCGCCGGGATCGTCGTGCTCGAGCCCGAGCCCGAGCACGGCGCGGTGCTCTCGGCGTCCCTGCACAACCACGGCGTCACGGCGACGACCCGGCTCGGCACGGTGCGCCTCAGCGTGCACGCCGTGCTCTCCGAGGACACCGTCGAGATGCTGCGCGGCGCGTTCGTGTCGTTCAACACGGCCGCGACCTACTGACGGCAGCCGGTCCGACGCGGCCGGCCGTTCGTCCACGAAATGTGAACAGCCGATGTCGCGCCGCGTGTCGTGCTTCGCGATCGTCGGAGGTCGGACGTAGCGTCGAGGCATCGGGCAAGTCGCCCGGTCGAGTCGGCTCGTGAACCGCTCGTGGAGGGATCGCCCGCCGGCGCGAGAGCCGAGCGAGAGCTCGGGGCAGGAGCGGTCGTGACCTCTGTCGAACCCACCAAGCCCCTCGGTCCGGTCGAGTCGGAAGGGCGCCGTACGCGGCCCGCTGACACGACGCCCGGGGGTGCCGCGCAGGCCGAACGCACGTACGTGCTCGACACGTCGGTGCTGCTCTCCGACCCGCGCGCCCTGTTCCGATTCGCCGAGCACCCCGTCGTGCTGCCGGTCGTGGTGATCACCGAGTTGGAGGCCAAGCGCAACGACCCCGAGATCGGGTACTTCGCGCGAGCGGCGCTGCGGCTGCTCGACGACCTCCGCGTCGAGCACGAGCGGCTCGACTTCCCGATCCCGGTCGGCGACGGCGGCTCGCTCCGCGTCGAGCTCAACCACTCGAGCCTGTCGGTGCTGCCGAGCGGACTCCAGCTCGCCGACAACGACTCCCGCATCCTCGCCTGCGCGCTGAACCTCGCGAACGACGGGCTCGAGGTGACCGTCGTCTCGAAGGACCTGCCGCTGCGCATCAAGGCCGCCTCGGTCGGCCTCGATGCGCAGGAGTACCGGGCCGAGCTCGCCGTCGACTCCGGCTGGACCGGCATGGCCGAGCTCGCCCTCGGTTCCAACGACATGGCCAAGCTCTACGAGCACGAGAGCCTCACGACGAGCGAGGTCGAGGGGATGCCGGTCAACACCGGGCTCGTCATCCACTCCGAGCGGGGCTCGGCCCTCGGCCGCGTCATCGGCGAGCACGAGGTCCGGCTCGTGCGCGGCGACCGCGAGGTCTTCGGCGTGCACGGTCGCTCGGCCGAGCAGCGGCTCGCGATCGACCTGCTCCTCGACCAGGAGATCGGGATCCTCTCGCTCGGCGGTCGCGCCGGCACCGGCAAGTCGGCGCTCGCGCTCTGCGCCGGACTCGAGGCGGTGCTCGAACGGCAGCAGCACAAGAAGATCATGGTGTTCCGCCCGCTCTACGCGGTGGGCGGACAGGAGCTCGGCTTCCTCCCCGGCGACCAGGGCGAGAAGATGAACCCCTGGGCGCAGGCGGTCTTCGACACGCTCGGCGCGCTCGTCTCCGACAACGTCCTCGAGGAGGTCGTCGATCGCGGCATCCTCGAGGTGCTGCCGCTCACGCACATCCGCGGCCGGTCGCTGCACGACGCGTTCGTCATCGTCGACGAGGCGCAATCGCTCGAGCGCAACGTGCTGCTCACGGTCCTCAGCCGCGTCGGACAGAACTCGCGCGTGGTGCTCACGCACGATGTCGCCCAGCGCGACAACCTGCGCGTCGGCCGGCACGACGGCGTCGCGAGCGTCATCGAGACGCTGAAGGGCCATCCGCTCTTCGCGCACATCACGCTCACCCGCTCCGAGCGCTCGGCGATCGCCGCGCTCGTCTCGGAGATGCTCGACGGCACCGAGCTCGCCTGAGCGGACGCGCTGACGCCCCCGGAGCGAGGCTCCGGGGCCGTCGTGGCGTTCGCGCTACTTCGCCTGCGGCGGGCGCGTCATCGAGAGCAGGTGCAGCGCCTCGTCGAGCTGGGCCTCGGTGAGGTCGCCGCGCTCGACGTGGCCGAGGTCGATCACGGCCTCGCGGACCGTGATGCCCTTGGCGACCGAGTGCTTGGCGATCTTCGCGGCGGCCTCGTAGCCGATGATCTTGTTCAGCGGCGTCACGATCGACGGCGACATGCCCGCGAGCGCCGAGGTGCGCTCCTCGTTGACCTGCAGCCCGTCGACGGTCTTGTCGGCGAGCACGCGCACCGAGTTGGCCAGCAGGCGGATGGACTCGAGCAGCGCCGTGCCCATGACCGGGATCTGCACGTTGAGCTCGAACGAGCCCGACGCGCCGGCCCAGGCGATCGTGGCGTCGTTGCCGACGACGCGCGACGCGACCATCAGCACCGCCTCGGGCACGACCGGGTTCACCTTGCCGGGCATGATCGACGAGCCGGGCTGCAGGTCGGGGATGTACAGCTCGCCGAGCCCCGTGTTCGGCCCGGAGCCCATCCAGCGGAGGTCGTTGCAGACCTTGGTCAGGCTGACGGCGATGGTGCGCAGCGCGCCCGACGCCTCGACGAGGCCGTCGCGGTTCGCCTGCGCCTCGAAGTGGTCGGCCGCCTCGGTGATCGGCAACTCGGTCTCCTGCTGGAGCAGCTCGATGACCAGCTGCGGGAAGCCGGCGGGCGTGTTGATGCCGGTGCCGACCGCGGTGCCGCCGAGCGGGACCTCGGCGACGCGGGGGAGGGCGGACTGCACGCGCTCGATGCCGAGGCGGACCTGGCGGGCGTAGCCGCCGAACTCCTGGCCGAGCGTCACGGGCGTCGCATCCATGAGGTGCGTGCGACCGGCCTTGACGATGTCGGCCCACGCCTCGGCCTTGGCCTCGAGCGCGACGGCGAGGTGGTCGAGCGAGGGGATGAGGTCGTCGATGAGCGCGGCCGTGACGGCGATGTGCACCGAGGTGGGGAACACGTCGTTCGAGGACTGCGACGCGTTGACGTGGTCGTTCGGGTGCACGGGGCTGCCGAGCTTCTCGGTCGCGAGCGTCGCGAGCACCTCGTTCATGTTCATGTTCGAGGAGGTGCCCGAGCCGGTCTGGTACACGTCGACCGGGAAGTGCTCGGAGAAGCCCACCCGCCCGTCGATGACGTCGTCGGCGGCATCGGCGATCGCCCGCGCGACGTTCTCGTCGAGCACGCCGAGGCGCGCGTTCGCGAGCGCGGCCGACTTCTTGATGCGCGCGAGCGCCGCGACCTGCGCGGGCTCGAGGCCCTTCCCCGAGATGGGGAAGTTCTCGACGGCGCGCTGGGTCTGCGCGCGGTACAGCGCCGACGCGGGGACCCGCACCTCGCCCATCGTGTCGTGTTCGATCCGGTAGTCGGCGGCGTTGTCCACCACGGTGTGTTCCCCTTCGATCTCGGCGGCCTCGATGCGGCACCGTGCGCGCGGCGGGCGGATGCCGCCGGCGCCCTCAGATGCGACCGACGGCGATGTCGGTCTCGGCGCGGCCCTCGAGCAGGCGGTAGTTCGCGCCGACGACAGCCAGCGTACCCGCTGCGATCGCGTCGCTGATCACCTCGGAGCGCTCGAGCAACTCGGCCACGGTGTCGCGCAGGTGCTCCCGCCCGACGAAGCCCGCGTCGATCGCATCGGCCTCGATCGGCCCCTCGGAGGTGCCCGCGACGCGGCGAACGGCCGGCACGATCCGGTCGACGAGCGACGCGATGTGCGCCGGCAGCGGGTCGGGCTCGGGGCCCTGCGAGTCGATCGCGGCGCGCACGGCGCCGCAGTGGTCGTGGCCGAGCACGAGGATGAGCGGGACGCCGAGCACGCCCACGGCGTACTCGAGCGAGCCCAGCACGTCGTCGGAGATCACCTGGCCGGCGTTGCGCACCACGAAGGCGTCGCCGAGGCCGACGTCGAAGATGATCTCGGCCGAGAGGCGCGAGTCGCTGCAGCCGAAGATCGCCACGAGCGGGCGCTGGTGGCCGGCGAGCTCGGTGCGCCGCTCGACATCCTGGCGGGGATGCAGCGGCGTGCCCGCCACGAAGCGGGTGTTGCCGGCGCGCAACTCGCGCCAGGTCTCGGCGGGCGTGGTCGGTCGTGCGGGGGCGGCATGGCTCACGGCCGTTCCTCTCTCAGCGCTGCGCGTCGATGGCCGGGGCGATCGCCCGGGCCAGGGTGTCGAACTCCTCGGGATCGGCGGTGCCGAGCAGCACGAACGTGCTCTCGCCCGCCTCGGTGACGAGGCCGTAGCGCGCGTTCCCGACGTCGGCGTCGGACTCGCGGTTGTCGTACACGGTCCACTCCACGCCGTCGATCTCGACGACGCCGGTGGCGACGGTGTTCGCGAGCAGGTCGGCGGTCCAGGTCGGGTTCGCGCCGAGGCCCTGGTACATGCCGACGTACTCGTCGCTCGGCGTGAGGTACCCCGCGTACCACGCGGTGACGCCGTCGGCCTCGCTCTGGCGCAGCGACGCGTCGTTCGAGCGCCAGCCCTCGGGCAGGTCGGGCACGGCGAGCTCCTGCTCGATCCCGACCTGGGCCTGTGCGGCGACGGATGCCACGTCGATGTCGCGTTCGATCGGGGTGTCGCTGCGCGGCACGATGAGCACGATCACGGCGACGACCGCGAGGCTCGCGACGAGCGCGCCGACGAGGTTGCGCACGTTCTGCCGCTGCCGGTGGTCGCGCGAGTCCTGGGCTTTGCGCGCCGCGGTCTCTTCGGGCGTCTCGGGCCGGCCGAGTTCGGCGACCACGCGCGGTTCGCGACGGGCCATCAGCCCTCGCCGCCGTCGGTGGTGGGGGCGGATGCCGCGGCGCCGGCCGAGCGGGCGGCACCGGCGCGCGCCGCGTCGAGTCGGGCCTTCGCGCCCAGCAGCCATTCCTCGCAGCGCTGGGCCAGTGCCTCGCCGCGCTCCCACAGGGCGAGCGACTGCTCGAGCGTGGCCGAGCCCTGCTCGAGCTCGGCCACGACGCGCACGAGCTCGTCGCGGGCCTGCTCGTAGCTGAGCTCGGCGACATCCGGGGGAGTGGTGGGCATGGAGGGCATTCTATTCGGCGTCGCCGACAGCCCCCCGAGATGTCGCCGCGAGACGACCCTCGGCGAGCGTGATGCGCAAGGCCGTGCCGTCGGGCGCCTGTTCGGGACGGGTCAGCACGCCGTCGTGCTCGCGCTGCACGATCGCGTATCCGCGCTCGAGCGTCGCGAGCGGCGAGAGCGCCCGCAGCTGCGAGCGGAGCTCGGCGGTGCGGGTCGCGGCGCGCTCGATCGCGCGCTCGGCGAGCTCGGTGCCGCGGGCGACCCAGCGCGTGAGCTCCTCGGCGCGCCGGTCGACCATCCACGCCGGATCGGCCAGCGCCGGCCGCGTCCGCAGGTGCCCGATCCGGTCGATCTCGTGCGTCACGAGCGTGGTCACGCGCATGCGCACCCGCGCGCGCGCCTGCTCGACGCGGATGAGCTCCTCGGCCACGTCGGGAACGACGCGCTTCGCGGCATCCGTCGGCGTCGACGCCCGGAGGTCGGCGACCTCGTCGAGCAGGGGGCGGTCGGCCTCGTGCCCGATGGCGCTGACGATGGGCGTGGATGCCGCGGCCGCCGCCCGCACGACCCGCTCGTCGCTGAAGCCCAGGAGGTTCTGGAAGTCGCCGCCGCCCCGCGCGACGATGATCACCTCGACCTCGGGATCGGCGTCGAGCCTGCGGATCGCGGCGACCACTTCGGGGCAGCAGCGCTCGCCCTGCACCGACGCGTAGGCCATGCGGAACTCCACCGCCGGCCAGCGGAGCCGGGCGTTGCGCAGCACGTCCTTCTCGGCGTCGCTGTCACGCGCTGTGACGAGTCCGACGACCTTCGGCAGGAACGGCAGGGGGCGCTTGCGGGCCGCCTCGAAGAGGCCCTCGGCCGCCAGTTGCGCGCGCAGCCGCTCGAGCCGCTCGAGCAGGTCGCCGAGCCCGACGTGGCGGACGTCGAACACCTGCATCGTGAGCGAGCCGCCCTTGACCCACCAGTTGGGCTTGACCAGTGCCACCACGTGGTCGCCCGGCTTGAACTGCTCGGTGAGCTTCGCGCGCGTCGACGACCAGATCGAGAAGGAGACCGTGGCGTCGGCTTCGAGGTCCTTCAGCTTGCCGTAGACGTTTCCGGCCGACACGCCCCACTGGGTGATCTCGCCCTCGATCCACACGGTGCCGAGCCGGTCGAGGTACTCCTTGAGCTTGCCCGAGAGCATCGAGACCGACCACGGCGTCTCACGGGTCGTGGGGCCCTGTGCCATGCGCCTCCCAGCCGCTCGCCATCTGCGCCCGCGTAGGATGGCAGCCGTGACGAGCTTGACGGATGCCCCGCGAATCGACCTCGGCATGCCTCGGATCCCGAGCGTGCGCGGCCGGCTCAAGGATATCCCCGCCCAGGGACAGAAGCGGGTGCTGCTCGCGGCCCCCCGAGGGTACTGCGCCGGCGTCGACCGCGCGGTGATCGCCGTCGAGAAGGCGCTCGAGCACTACGGGGCGCCGGTGTACGTGCGCAAGCAGATCGTGCACAACATCCACGTGGTCACCGAGCTCGAGAAGCAGGGCGCCATCTTCGTCGAGGAGGTCGACGAGGTGCCCGAGGGCGCGCACGTCGTCTTCAGCGCCCACGGCGTCTCGCCCGCGGTGGTGAACTCGGCCGCGGAGCGCGGCCTCCACGCGATCGACGCGACCTGTCCGCTCGTCACGAAGGTGCACCGCGAGGCGGTGCGCTTCGCACGCGACGACTTCGAGATCCTGCTCATCGGCCACGAGGGCCATGAGGAGGTCGAGGGCACGGCCGGCGAGGCGCCCGACCACGTCACCCTCGTCAACAGCCCCGACGACGTGCCGAACATCGAGGTGCGCGACCCCGACAAGGTCGTGTGGCTCTCGCAGACCACGCTCTCGGTCGACGAGACGATGGAGACCGTGCGGCGCCTGCGCGAGCGGTTCCCGAACCTGCAGGACCCGCCCTCCGACGATATCTGCTACGCCACGCAGAACCGCCAGGTCGCGATCAAGAAGGTCGCCCGGGAGGCCGATGTCGTGATCGTCGTCGGCTCGGCGAACTCGTCGAACAGCGTCCGCCTCGTCGAGGTCGCGCTCGAGTACGGCGCCAAGCGCGCGTACCGCGTCGACTACTCGACCGAGATCCGGCAGGAATGGCTCGACGGCGCCGAGACGATCGGGGTCACGAGCGGGGCCTCGGTGCCCGAGGGGCTCGTCAAGGAGGTGCTGCTCGAACTCGCCGACGCGGGCTACGGCGACGTCGCCGAGGTCAAGACCGCCGAGGAGGACCTGATGTTCTCGCTGCCCAAGGAGCTCCGCAAGGACCTGCAGGGCAACCGCGACCAGCGGGCGCTCGGCGGTCGCAACCGGGCGGGCGCCCAGGCCTGAGGCGCGCTGTTCCGGGCGCCGACCGTGGCGTCCGGCCGGCCACCAGGGCTCAGACGCCCGACATCCGCTCGACGTACGACACGAACGTCGGGTCGGTGAGGAACACGATCGAGGTGAGCACGATCGTCGCGACCACCGCGACGGCGCCGCCGACCAGGGGCACCCAGAACGCCGGCTTGCGCGCGCGCATGCGCGCGATGGACCAGCCGAGCACGGCCGCGTACAGCCCGAGCATGAAGATCGTGCCGATCGTCGCGAGCGTCGGCAGCCACTCCTGCGGCGAGTACGTGCCGACGCCCTGCTGCGAGTACACCGTCTGGATGGCGGCCGGCAGCTGCTGCAGGCTCACCGAGGTGTTCCAGGCGCCGACCGCGCCGATCGCGAGCAGCAGGATGGTGATGAACCGGTCGGCGGTGCGCGATGGCGCGGTGGCGGGAGCGGCGGGTGCCGGCGCCTGCGGCGCCACGGGCGGCGGCGGTGCCGGGTGCGGGGCGGATGCCGCGGCATCCGCTCGCTCGTCGGCAGGGGGCTGCCACGACCACCCCTCGGGGGCGTACTCGCCGTAGCGCGGACGGGGCCGCTCATCGCGCGGCGGCGGGGGCGCGGCGCCGTCGGCGGCCTGTCCCCGCGTCTCGTTCCGAGCGGCCTCGTCCTGCGACATCCGGTGCCCTACGCCGAGATCGACTTGCCGGCGGAGCCGAGCTGGCGGGTCGACTCGCCGACGCGCGCGGCCATGGCCGTCTCGGCGACCTTGCCCCACGCGCGCGGGTCGTACTGCTTCTTGTTGCCGACCGAGCCGTCGACCTTCAGCACCCCGTCGTAGTTCTGGAACATGTAGCCGGCGATCGCGCGCGTGAACGCGTACTGCGTGTCGGTGTCGATGTTCATCTTCACGACGCCGTTGCGCACGGCCTCGGCGATCTCCTCGTCGGTCGAGCCGGAGCCGCCGTGGAAGACGAGGTCGAGCGGCTTCTCGCCGGTGCCGTACTTGGCGGCCAGGCCGTCCTGGATCTCCTTGAGCAGCGACGGGCGCAGCTTGACGTTGCCGGGCGCGTAGACGCCGTGCACGTTGCCGAACGTGAGCGCCGCCATGTAGCGGCCGTTCTCGCCGAGGCCGAGCGCCTCGACGGCCGCGATCGCGTCGTTCAGAGTGGTGTAGAGCGCCTCGTTCGAGCCCTCGTGCTGGACGCCGTCCTCCTCGCCGCCGACGACGCCGATCTCGACCTCGAGGATGGCGTTGATGTTCTTGATCTTCGGGAGGATGTCCTTCGCGATCTCGAGGTTCTCGTCGAGCGGCACGGCCGAGCCGTCCCACATGTGCGACTGGAAGATGGGGTTGCGACCGGCCTTGACCTCCTCCTCCGAGGCGGCGATGAGCGGATACACGAACCCGTCGAGCGCGTCCTTCGGGCAGTGGTCGGTGTGGAGCGCGACCGTCACGGGGTAGGCCTTCGCGACCTCGTGGGCGAACCTCGCGAAGGCGAGCGCGCCGGCCGCGCGGGCCTTGACGGTGTGGCCGGCGAAGTAGTCGGCGCCACCCGTGGTGACCTGGATGATGCCGTCGGAGCCGGCCTCGGCGAGGCCCAGCAGCACCGCGTTGAGGGTCTGCGAGCTCGACACGTTGAACGCCGGGAACGCGAAGCCCTGGGCCTTGGCGGTGTCGAGCATCTGCGCGTACTGCTCGGGGGTTGCGATGGGCATACCTTGCTCCTTCGAAAAGTCGTGGGTTGCGCACGAGTCTAGCGACGTGTCGAGCCCGCCTCAGGTGCGCGAGCGGATGCCGCGGGCGCGATCGGGCACGATGGACGCGTGCCCTCCATGCCGCTCGACGTCCACCCGCTCGCCCTCGGCCTCGCCGAGGCGACGCGGCTCGCGGCGGTCGCGGCGATGCCGTTCGTCGGGAGCGGGGATCGCGGCGCCGTCGACGGTGCGGCGGTCGCGGCGATGCGCGCGGCGCTCGCCCGCCTGGACGTCGAGGGTCGCGTCGTCGTCGGCGAGGGCGAGAAGGACGAGGCGCCGATGCTGCACCTCGGTGAGCGGTTCGGCACCGGGCGCGGCCCCGCGATCGACATCGCGGTCGATCCCGTCGACGGCACGAGCCTCGCCGCGGCCGGGCTCCCCGGGGCCATGGCGATCATGGCCGTCGCGCCGCGTGGCGCGTTCCTCGACATCGGGCCGGCGCACTACATGGCCAAGCTCGTCAGCCGGGTGCCCGGGCTCGAGCTCGACGCGCCGGTCGGCGAGACGGTCGGGCGGATCGCCGCCGTGCGCGGCGTTCCCGTCGGCGCCGTGCGCGTGGCGGTGCAGGACCGGCCGCGGAACGCGGCGCTCGCGCGGGCGGCCGCCGACGCGGGGGCGCGCGTCGAGCGGTTCGCGCACGGCGACGTCGAGCGATGCCTGCGCGCGGCAATGCCCGACGGCGACCTCGACCTCGTGATCGGCATCGGCGGTGCGCCCGAGGGCGTGCTCACCGCGGCGGCCGTGCGGGCGCTCGGCGGGTGGATGCAGGCGCGGCTCGCGCCGCAGTCGGCCGCCGAGGCCGGACGCGTGGGCGCGTCCGGCGTCGCCGCCGATCGGGTGGCGGGACTCGAGGAGCTGTGCGGTCACGCGATTGCGGTCTTCCTCACCGCGGTCACCCCGTGCGACCTCGGACCGGGGCGCCGGCTCGCGCCAGGGGAGTCGTGGGCGCTCGGGTCGGCGGAGGCCCTCCTGGATTAGTCTGGACGCACCTGTCGGAGAGCTGCCAGCTGATCGGAGCCGCATGCCGCGCAAGTCGCTCGTCGCCACCGTGGCCGATGCCGTCCTCGACGGAATCGTGCGCGGCGACCTCGCGCCCGGCGACGCCCTGCCGAGCGAGGCCGAGCTCGGCGCCATCCATGATGTCAGCCGCATCACCGTGCGCGAGGCGATCAAGACGCTGCAGGCGCAAGGGGTCATCCGCGTCGAGAACGGCCGCGGCAGCTACGTGCAGCCGGTGGCGGAGTGGGTCTCGCTCGACGCCGTGCTGCGCGTCACGTCGGCCGGAGGTCGCGACGACGACGTGGCGGTGCAGCTGATCGAGGTGCGCCGGATGCTCGAGACCGGGGCCGCGGCGCTCGCCGCCGCGCGGTGCAGCGACGACGACCTCGCCCAGCTGGCGGACTACGTCGACCAGATGCGCGAGTCGAGCGAACGCGGCGACGTCGACGCGTTCGTGATCGCCGACCTCGCCTTCCACGATGTCATCCTCCGCGCGAGCGGCAACGTGTTCCTGCGCGTCATGTTCGAACCGCTCACGCGCGTCCTCGCCGAGCGGCGCGCGCAGACCTCGCGCGTGCCCGACATCCAGGCGCACGCGATCGATGAGCACGCCGCGGTCCTCGACGCGCTTCGCACGGGAGAGCCCGAGACCGCCCGACGCGCGATGGACCGGCACATGGACCAGACCATGGACGACCTCCGGCGCTACGTACTCGACGCCGGCCCCACCGAGGCGCCGGCGTAGGAGGAGGCGCTGGGCTTGACATCCGTCGGGCGGGCGGTAACCTATATGACAGCAGATAGCAGACGGGAATGATCGCCGTCTGCGGATACGAAGGAGTAGCCACCGTGAACGAACGCGAACTGCTCGCGGCCTTCCCGACCGTCGCCGAGGTGCCGGCTTCGCGCGTCGCCGCAGCGGTCGCCGACGCGCCCCGCACGCTCGTCGTCCTCGACGACGACCCCACCGGCACCCAGTCCGTCTCCGGTCTCCCCGTGCTCACGAGCTGGGAGGTCGCCGACCTCGCCTGGGCCCTCGACCAGGGCGCGCCCGCCGTCTACGTGCTCACCAACACGCGCAGCCTCGACCCGGCCACGGCGGCCGAGCGCAACCGCCAGGTCGTCCGCAACGCGCTCGACGCGGCATCCGGTCGCCCGCTCGGCTTCGTGAGCCGCGGCGACTCGACGCTCCGCGGGCACTTCCCGCTCGAGACCGACGTGATCGCCGACGAGCTCTCGGCCGCCGGCGCCGCCGAGATCGACGGCGTGGTGATCGTCCCGGCGTTCCCCGACGCCGGGCGGGTCACCATCGGCGGGGTTCACTACATGCGCCAGGACGGCGGGCTCACCCCGATCGCCGAGACCGAGTTCGCGCGCGACTCGACCTTCGGGTACTCCGAGTCGGACCTCTCGCGCTGGGTCGAGGAGAAGACCGGCGGCCGCGACCGCGCCGACGGGGTGATCGTGCTCGACCTCGGCGTGATCCGCGCCGGAGCGGAGGCCGTCGCCGACGCACTCGCCGCGGCATCGGCCCGACGGCCGGTCGTCGCCGACGCCGTCACCGAGGATGACCTCCGGCTGCTCGCGCTCGGACTGGAGCTCGCCGAGCGCGCCGGCAAGCACTTCCTGTACCGCGTCGGCCCGCCGTTCGTGCGCGCCCGGATCGGACAGGAGCAGCGCCATCCGCTCACCGCCCCCGAGATCTTCGGTGCGCGGCCGGTCGCGACGGTCGGCGGGCTCGTCGTCGTCGGCTCGCACGTCGGGCTCACGTCGCGCCAGCTCGCCGCGCTCCGTCGCGAGCGGCCGGGCGCCGTCACGTTCGAACTCGACGTCGACCGCGTCATCGCGGGCCAGGGCGCGGACGCCCTCCTCGCGGAGGTGGCCGAGGGGATCGCCACCGCGCTCGAGACCGGCGACGTGATCGTGCACACCAGCCGCACGCTCGTGAAGACGGACGACCCCGACGAGAGCCTCGACATCTCGCGCCGCGTCTCGGCCGCCGTCGTCGACGTCGTCCAGCGCACGCTCGCACTCCGCGCGCCTCGCTACGTCATCGCCAAGGGCGGCATCACCTCCAGCGACGTCGCCTCGCACGGCCTCGGCATCCGCCACGCCACCGTCCGCGGGCCGATGCTGCCCGGCATCGTCTCGCTCTGGGAACCCGCTGACGGCCCCGCCGCCGGCATCCCGTACATCGTCTTCGCCGGCAATGTCGGCGACGACGACTCGCTGGCCGACGTCGTCGACGTCCTGAGCGCCGCCTGACCCGACCCCCCCCGAACCTCCACCTCGACCTCGACCAAGGAAGATCGACATGACCACCGTCACCGCTGGCCGCACCGCCGGCCGCACCGCCACCGTCGCCGTGCTCGGCCTCGGCGCCATGGGCCTGCCCATGGCCACGCGCCTGACCACCGGACTCGCCGTGCACGGGTTCGACATCGCGGAGCCCCGCCTCGAGCTCGCCGCCGCCGCGGGCGTCACTCCGTACGGCTCCGCCCGCGAGGCCGTCGCCGGCGCCGACGCCGTGCTGCTCGCGGTGCGCGACGCCGCCCAGCTCGACGACGTGCTCTTCGCCGACGGCACCGGCATCGCCCCGTCGCTGGCACCGGGCGCCGTCGTCATCCTCACGAGCACGGTCGGCACGGATGGCATCCCCGCCGTCGTCGAGCGCCTGGCCTCGCACGGCGCCGACCTCGTCGACGCGCCGCTGTCGGGCGGGCCCGCACGCGCGGGCGCCGGCGACCTGCTCATCGTCGTGGGCGCGGCGCCCGCCGCACTCGAGAAGGCCCGGCCCGTCCTCGAGCTGCTCGCGTCGACCCTCACCGTGGTCGGCGACGCACCGGGCGACGGGCAGGCGCTGAAGACGGTGAACCAGCTCCTCTGCGGCGTGCACATCGCGGCGGCCGCCGAGGCGCTCGCGCTCGCCGATGCACTGGGGCTCGACCTCGAGAAGACCCTCGACGCGCTGCAGGCCGGCGCGGCCGGCTCGTTCATGCTCGGCAACCGCGGCCCTCGCGTGCTCCAGGCCTACGACGAGGGCGGCGCCGAGGTGCTCAGCCGCCTCGACATCTTCGTCAAGGACATGGGGATCGTCGGCAAGGCCGCCCGAGCCGCCGGCCTGGCGACCCCCGTCGCCGCGGCCGCCGAGCAGCTCTACCTGATCGGCCAGGCGCAGGGCCTCGGCGCCGCCGACGACTCGGCGGTCGTCCGGGCCGTGGCGCCCGAACGCCGCAGCCGCTGACCGCTCCGACCACATCCGATTACCCTCAACGTCAAAGGAGACACCATGTCGACGATCGCCCTGCTGGCCATCGCGGCGGGAGGCATCGGCCTCCTCCTGCTGCTCATCATCAGATTCAAGGTCCATGCGTTCCTCGCGCTGCTCATCGTCAGCGTGCTCGTCGGCCTCGCCGCCGGCCTGCCGCTCGCGACGATCCCGGCGACCGACGACCAGCCCGAGCAGCTCGGCATCATCCCGGCGATCATCGCGGGAATGGGCGGCACGCTCGGCTCGGTCGCGATCCTCGTCGCGCTGGGCGCGATGCTCGGCAAGATCATCGAGCTCTCCGGCGGGGCCGAGAGCCTCGCGGGCCGGTTCACCAAGCTCCTCGGGCCCAAGCGGATCGCCGGGGCGCTGACCGCGGCGGCGCTCGTGCTCGCCATCCCGGTCTTCTTCGACGTCGGGTTCATCGTGCTCGTGCCGATCATCTACGGCTTCGCCAAGCTGGCCGACGTCGACCCCGTCAAGTTCGGCCTGCCGATCGCCGGCATCATGCTCGCCGTGCACGTGTCCGTGCCGCCGCACCCGGGCATCGTCGGTGGCGCCGCGCTGCTCGGCGCCGACCTCGGCTGGATCACGCTCATCGGCCTCGCGATCACCATCCCCCTCGGCGTGCTCTCGCACTTCATGTCCAAGTGGCTGAACCGCCGCGACTACCCCATGCTGCCGGCGACGGCCGAGGCGTTCCACGCCTTCGGCGCCGAGCGCGACGGCAGCGGCACGGTCGGCTTCGGGGGCAGCGGCGGCAGCGGCGGCTCGACCGGCGGCTCGCGTCGCGGCCTGACGCCGACGGGCGCGACCGCACTCCTCACCCGCACCGAGGCGGCGCCGAGCGCCGGCATGATCGTGGCCCTCATCGTCACCCCGCTGGTCATGATCGGCCTGGGAACGGTCGGTGCGACCCTGCTCCCGGCCGGCGACCCCGTGCGCGACGTGCTCGGCTTCATCGGGGCGCCCATCTTCGCGCTCCTGGTCACCGTCCTGCTCGCCGGCTACCTGCTCGGCATCCGCCGCGGCTGGAGCACCGCGCACCTCGCCGAGGTCTTCGAGTCGGCGCTCGGTCCGGCCGCGGTCGTGATCCTCGTCACCGGCGCCGGCGGCGCATTCGCCAAGATCCTCACCGAGTCCGGCATCGGCACCGCGCTCGCCGACACCCTGCTCGCGACCGGCCTGCCGCTGCTCGTCCTGGCGTTCCTCGTGTCGCTCGCGCTGCGTGCCGCGCAGGGGTCGGCGACCGTCGCGATCCTCACCACGGCGGGCCTGCTCGCGGCGAGCATCACCGAGGGCGGCTACTCGACCGTGCAGGTCGCGCTGCTGGCACTCGCGATCGCGTTCGGCGCGCTCGGCCTCTCGCACGTCAACGACTCGGGCTTCTGGGTCGTGACGCGGTACCTCGGCCTCTCGGTCCGCGACGGCCTGCGCAGCTGGACGGTGCTCACCACCACGCTCGGCATCGCCGGCTTCGTGATGGTCGCGATCGTGTGGAGCATCGTCAGCGCCGCCGGCGTCTGATCCGTTCCACGTCGACGGTCGAAGGATGCCGGGAGCCCGCGTCGCGCGGAGCCTCCCGGCATCCTTCCGTCTGGACCATCCGTTAAGAATCCTCGAACTTTCATGCCGTAACGCCGTCATCGGACGGTTGCCGGATGGCCGCCGTCAGTAGGCTCGAAACGATCCCACGACTTCATGGAGGACACCTCGATGGTGAGCACCGACACCGAAAGCCTCTACCTGCACCCCGACCGCAACATCGCGCTCGAGCTGGTGCGTGCGACCGAGGCGGCCGCCATCCGCTCGTACCCGTGGATCGGCCGGGGCGACAAGCTCGCCGCCGACGGCGCCGCGGTCGACGCGATGCGCGCGTTCCTCGGCACGGTCAACTTCGACGGCGTCGTGGTGATCGGCGAGGGCGAGAAGGACGAGGCGCCCATGCTGTTCAACGGCGAGAAGGTCGGCAACGGGCGCGGCCCGGCGTGCGACATCGCGGTCGACCCGATCGACGGCACGTCGCTGACCGCGGCCGGCCGCCAGAACGCGCTGTCGGTCATCGCGGTCGCCGACCGCGGCACCATGCTCGACGCGTCATCCGTCTTCTACATGGACAAGATCGTGACGGATGCCTCGGGCATCGGCGTCGTCGACATCCGCAAGCCGATCGGCGAGAACCTGCGGGCGCTGGCGAAGGCGAAGGGCAAGGAGGTCGGCGAGCTGCGGGTCGCGGTGCTGAACCGGCCGCGGCACGAGCAGCTGATCGCCGACATCCGCGCCGCGGGCGCCGGCACGCGGCTGATCTCCGACGGCGACGTCGCCGGTGGCATCAACGCGGCCCGGTACGAGTCGCGCATCGACATGTGCGTCGGCATCGGCGGCAGCCCCGAGGGCATCACGACCGCGTGCGCGATCAGGGCGCTGGGCGGGTTCATGCAGGGCCGGCTCGCCCCGAAGGACGACGAGGAGCGCGCGCGCGGCGAGGCCGCCGGGCTCGACTGCGACAAGGTGTACGAGCTCGACGACCTGGTGCGCAGCGACAACACGTTCTTCGTCGCCACGGGCGTGACCGACGGCGAGCTCGTCGACGGCGTACGCAAGAAGGGCCCGATCATCCGCACCGAGTCGATCGTGCTGCGCGGCCGGTCGGGCACGATCCGCCGCGTCATCGCCGACCACCTGGTCGAGAAGTGGCTCGACGAAGCCGACCGCTGACGCTGCGCTGAGCCGAGCCGCTCGCCCCGTGTCGGTCGGATGCCCCAGACTGGGCGGGTGAGCCCCGAGACGAACTTGCCGCGGGCCTTGCGCCCGTTCGCCTCCGGACAGTACCGCCTGCTCGCCGTCGCGCTCGCCGCGTCGCTGTTGTCGGCGGGCGCCTGGATCGTCGCGGCCGCCTGGCAGGTGATCGAGCTCGGCGGATCGCCGATCGACCTGTCGATGGTGGCGGTCGGCGCGAGCCTCGGACTGGTGGCCGCGGTGCTCGTCGGCGGCGTGGCGGCCGACCGGGTGCCGCAGCGCCGTATCCTGCTCGTCGTCGAGGTCGTGCGCGCCGTCGTCTTCGCGATCGCAGGCACGCTCGCGGTGACCGGCACGATCGAGGTGTGGCACCTGGCCGTGCTCTCGTTCGTGCTCGGTGTCGCCGACGGCTTCTTCTACCCGGCGTACTCGGCGTGGCTGCCCGCGATCCTGCCGGCAGGGCAGCTGCTCGCGGCGAACGGCGTCGAGGGCGTGCTGCGGCCGGTCGCCCAGAACGCGGCCGGGCCTGCGGTCGCGAGCGCCCTGATCGCGGTTCAGGCCCCGTGGCTGGCGTTCCTGGTCGTCGCGGGCCTGCAGGTCGTCGCGATCGTCGGCCTCGGGCTGATGCGCACCACGGCCGTTCGCCGGGATCTCGAGGCGGCCCCGTCGCATCCGGTGCGGCAGATGTTCGCCGACCTTCGCGACGGCTTCGCCTACCTGATGCGCACGCGGTGGCTGTTCGCGACGCTGGCGTTCTCGATCCTGCTCGTGCTCGTGGTGATCGGTCCGATCGAGGTGCTCATCCCGTTCGCGGTGCGCGACCAGACAGGCGGCGGCGCCGGCGAGTTCGCGCTCGTGCTCGCGGCGTTCGGCCTCGGCGGTGCGGTGGGCTCGCTCCTCGTCGCATCGTTCCGGCTCCCGCGGCGGTACCTCACGCTCATGATCCTCGCGTGGGGATTCGGGTGCGTGCCGCTCGCCGTGATCGGCGTGACCCCGTGGCTGTGGGTCATGGTCGTCGCGACGTTCATCGTCGGCTTCCTGTTCGACGGGGCACAGGTCGTGTGGGGCACGCTGTTGCAGCGGCGCGTCCCACCGGCGATGCTCGGACGCGTCTCGAGCCTCGACTTCTTCGTCTCGCTCGCGCTCATGCCGCTCTCGATGGCGGTTGCCGGCCCGGTGGGCGAGTGGCTCGGACTCGCACCGGCCTTCCTCATCGCCGGGCTCGTGCCGCCCTTGCTCGCGCTGGTGACGCTCGCCGCGGCGCGGCTCGGGGAGGACGAGCTCGCGCACCCGCTCGACGACGGCGCCATGGACGCGACGCAGGTCACCGGCGCCGAAGCGGCGGCCGGGTTCGCCGCGCCGGTCGACGAACCGCACCCGTCGAGCGAGCGGCCCGAGGCCGGCGCCTGACCGTGCAGCCCTCGACGGCACGGCCATCCCGTGCCAGTGTGGGCGCAAAACGGAGGAGGACGGCATGGTCGACATTCGAGAGGCGTTCCCGGGATTCAGCGTCGACGACATCGACGCCGCGCGCGAGTTCTACGGGTCGAAGCTCGGGCTGCCCGTCGCCGAGGAGGCGATGGGCGGTCTGCGTCTGACACTGCCCTCGGGCCAGCCGATCTTCGTGTACCCGAAGCCCGATCACGAGCCGGCATCGTTCACGATCCTGAACTTCGTCGTGCCCGACATCGGCAGGGCGGTCGACGACCTGAACGAAGCGGGAGTCGTGACGAAGATCTACACCGAGGGTTGGGCCTACGGCACGGATGAACGTGGAATCCTCTACAGCTCCGAGCAGAATCCGGGCCCGAACATCGCCTGGTTCCGCGACCCGGCGGGGAACGTGCTGAGCATCATCGAGATGTGATCGCTCGCTCCGACACCGCGTCGCGCATTCCGCGCGGCCCTGCTCACTCCCGAACCGCGTCGCTCGACTCGAGCTCGCGACGCAACTGCGGGTCGAGGTCGGCCTGCTCGTGCGAGACCAGCTCGTAGGCCGCGAGTTCGCGCGGGGCCTCCTCGATGCCCTTCAGCGGCGCGAGCACCTTCGACTCGTCGAGCGCGCCGAGCTTGCGAGCGGTCGGGAGCACCTGGCGCTCGAGGGAGCCGACGAACGCGTTGTAGTCCTTGACGCTGCGCTCGATCGTGCGGCCCAGCTTCTCGATGTGCCCGGCCGTCGTGGCGAGGCGCGAGTAGAGCTCGCGGCTGAGGTCGAACAGGGTCTTCGCCTCATTGGTGAGCACATCCTGCTGCCACGAGTAGGCGACGGTCTTCAGTACGGACCACAGGGTGACGGGGGAGGCGAGCGCGACGCGCTTGCCGAACGCGAACTCCATGATGCCGGGATCGGCTTCGAGCGCGGAGGAGACCAGCGACTCGCTCGGGATGAAGGCGATCACGAGTTCGGGCGAGGCGTCGAGCCCGTTCCAGTACGACTTGGACCCGAGCGCCGTGACGTGGGCACGGACGGCGGCGACGTGCTGCCTGAGGAAGTCGGCACGCTTGGCCGCGTCGGCACCCGTCGCCGTCGCCGGGATCTGGCTCGCCTCGAGGTATGCGTTGAACGGCACCTTGGCGTCGACCGCGATCGACTTCCCGCCGGGCAGGTGCACGATCATGTCGGGCCGGCCGGCGCCCGAGTCGCTCGAGATGCTCGACTGCACGTCGAAGTCGACGCGCTCGATGAGCCCGGCCGCCTCGACGACGCTGCGCAACTGGGTCTCGCCCCAGACGCCGCGCGTGCTGTTCGAACGCAGCGCCGACGCCAGCGACTCGGCCGTCGCCCGGAGCCGTTCCTCGGACTCGGCGGCCGAGCGCAGCTGCTGCGCCAGCTCGCCGTGCTGGAGCGTGCGCTGCGACTCGAGCTCGGTGACCTTGTGCTGCATCTCGCTGAGCGACTGCTTCACGGGAGCGAGCGCCTGGAGCACGCGGCTCTCGGCGGCGTCGCGCGCCTCGCGTGCGGCGACCTCGGCGCGCTGGCGCTCGACGAGCTCGCGGTACTGCTGCCGGGCCGTCTCGATCTGCTCGCGGAGGCCCTCGGCCCGTGCCTGGGTCGCCGCGAGCTCCTCGCGCAGCAGCGCCCTGGCCGCCTCTTCGCCCGCGCGGACCTCGGCGATCATCGCCTGGTGGCGCGCCTCGACGAGCGCCGGATCCTCGCGGAGGGCCACCTCGGCCGCCTGCCGCCGCGCGGCGAGCAGGTGCGTCGCGAGCGCGCCGAGCGCGGCGCCGACGAGGAGGCCGATGACGAGGAGCAGGAGGTCCATGCCGTCAGTGTGTCAGCGGCCCCCGACATCGGTCGGGAGGCGCCGCGCGTTGCGCGACTTCGGCAGCTCGTGCGCCATCCCAGTGGGCGCAGCGAACCGCCGCGTGGCGCAACGCGCAACGCGCACCGCCGGTCAGCCGCGTCGCCAGTCGTCGCCCGTCAGGTGCGAGCCGGCCTGCGGGCCCATCTGCAGCATGCCGCCGTCGACCACCCACGATGCGCCGGTGACGTACGCCGCCTCGGGCGAGGCGAGGAACGCGATCACGGCCGCGATCTCGCGCGCATCGCCGGGTCGGCCGAGCGGCACGCCGGGCCGATGCACGGTGCGCGGGTCCACGTCCTCCTGATCCGTCATGGGCGTGGCGATCTCGCCGGGCGCGACGCTGTTGGCGGTGATGCCGTGCTGCCCGAGCTCGAGCGCGATGGTCTTCACGAGGCCGCCCAGCCCGTGCTTCGCGGCGTCGTAGGCGCTCGAACCGACGCGCGGCTGGTGCTCGTGCACGCTCGTCACGGCGATCAGCCGGCCGCCGCGACCGGCGTCGACCATGCGCCGCGCCGCGCGCTGCAGGCACACGAACGGCCCGTCGAGGTCGGTGGCCACCACGTGACGCCACTCGTCCCACGTCTGCTCGGTGAACGGCGTCGACGCGCCCGTGCCGGCGTTGTTCACGAACACGTCGACCCCGCCGAGGCGGTCGCACAGCTCGTCGACGACGTCGCCGCAGGCCGGCGCGTCCGCCGCATCGAGGCGGGCGACCTCGGCCCGCCGTCCGTGCGAGCGCACCTCGTCGGCGGTGGCCTGCGCTCCCTCCTCGTCGGTGTGGAACGTGATCCCCACGTCCATGCCCGCGGCGGCGAGCGCCACCGCGGTGGCGCGGCCGATGCCCGAGTCGGCCCCCGTCACGATCGCCCTGCGGGGCGCCCCCGCAACATCCGTCATGTCGGTCATCCCGGCTCCCTCCGTCGTGCGTCGAGCCAAGCCGACGCCGACCGCGTACGCGAGGGGGTTGACCGCACGCCGCGGCCCCCTCGACCGAGAGGCGCAGCGCTGCGCCACCTCCGCGGCTCGCGCGCCATCCCGACCGGCGCGGCGGACGCCGAAGTGGCGCAACCGTGGCGCGACGGCCGCTACTGCAGCGCCATGGGCCCGTGCTCCGCGGCCTGCGCTGCCGCGGCGGCCGCGCCGATCGCGCCGACGCGCACGCGCGTGACGTGCGCGAGCAGCTCGAGGTCGTCGGCCTCGTGCCGCTTCGCCGCATGCAGGACGATCGCGGCGCAGGCCTCGGCGTCGGCCAGCGCATCGTGGTGCGAGAAGTCCTCGAAGCCGGCCGCCATGGCCGCGGACGGGAGCCGGTACGAGTCGAGGTGGTAGGTGCGCCGGGCGACCTGGAGGCTGCAGAGGTACCGGAAGTCGGGCACCGCGAGCCCGTGCGCCTCGGAGGCCTTGACGATGACGCCCATGTCGAAGCCGGCGTTGTGCGCGACCAGCCAGTCGTCGCCCGCGAACTCGCGGAGGAACGGCAGGTGCACCTCCCACCCGTCGGCCCCGGCGACCATGTCGCGCGTGATGCCGTGGATGCGGACGTTCCACTCCGAGAACTCGTCGTGCGGGAACGGCGGCCGGATGTAGCGGTGCTCGCGTTCGACCACGCGGCCGTCGACGACCTTCACGAGTCCGACCGAGCAGGCCGATGCAGCGGACGGGTTGGCGGTCTCGAAGTCGATCGCGGTGAAGCTCACTGGCACGAGGGGATCGTCGCACGCGACGCCGACACGGCCGGGCGCGTCGCCCCGCGCGTCGGCGATCCGGCGCCAGGCGGTTGACGGATGGCGGGCCCGGGCGTGGAATGGCACCGTGGAGCAGCCGCAGCACGAGTCCGCGCGCGACCGCGCGGCACTCGTGAAGGATCCCTCGGACCCCGAGACCGTGCGCTCGGCGCGTTCGTTCGGCGCCGCGGCGTCCGTCTACGGCGCCGCCCGGCCCGGCTATCCGGTCGAGGCGGTCGCATGGCTCGTCGGCGACGCGCAGCGGGTGCTCGACCTCGGCGCGGGCACGGGCAAGCTGACCGAGGCGCTGGTCGCGCTCGACCTCGACGTGATCGCGGTCGACCCGGTCGAGGAGATGCTCGAGGAGCTCGAGGTGCAGGTCCCGGGGGTGCCGCGAATCCTCGGCACCGCCGAGGACATCCCGGTCGAGGATGCCTCGGTCGACGCGGTCGTCGCCGGGCAGGCGTGGCACTGGTTCCAGCGCGAGCGCGCGGTGCCCGAGATCGCGCGCGTCCTCCGCCCGGGCGGCACGCTCGGCATCGTCTGGAACAGCCGCGACACGTCGGTGGCCTGGCTCAGGGAGGCCGGGGCGATCATGCACGAGCGCCACGACGCGTCGGCGACCTTCGAGGAGTACGTGCGGGTCGGCCGGCCCTTCGGTCCCATCGAGGAGCACCGGGTCGACTGGGTCGAGCGGATGTCGCGTGCGAAATTCCTCGACCTGGTGCGCTCGCGAAGCCACTTCATCACGGCCGCGCCGGCCGAGCAGCGATCGGTGATCGCCGCGCTCGAGACCCTGCTGAGGACGCACCCCGACGTGGCCGGTGCTGAGGAGCTGGCGGTCCCGTACGTGACGCGCTGCTTCCGCGCGCGCCTGGGCTGATCGCCGCCGCGGCTGTCCGGCTCACGCCTCGAGCACGTCGGCGACCGCCCGCAGCAGCGCCGCCACGGCGGCCGTGCGCCGATCCGCGACGGCGCCCGGCGTGCCCGGCCGCAGCCCGGCCGGCCCCGTGCCATCCGACCCGCCGCCGGCCTCGCCCGGCCTCGACCCCGGTCCGGATGCGGGCCCGGCGGGCGTCGGCTCGGCCTCCTTGCTCCGACGCGCGGGGCCGAGCAGCACGCGCCCGGCCAGCACGTCGCTGCCGTGGATCTCGGGGGTCTGCCGCCGGCGGTCGCCGAACGCCTCGAGCACCGCATGGTGGAACTCGCGGTTGCGCAGGCCGGCCGAGGTCGGCGCGGCCAGCAGCGGTGCCGCGATCCGCGTGAAGTCGCCGTGCCCCGCCGACTCCCAGGCGACCTCGGTCGACCGGCACGCGCTGAAGAGGAACTCGCGTCCGGTGCGCGGCGACCGTCGGGCGGGACGTCCCCGCCGTTCGGCGGCGCGCACCGCCCTCAGGGCCTCGGCGCGCTCGGGCGTCGCGGCCTCGGTGCCTCGCCGGCGACGGAACGCCGCGACGGCCGCATCGTCGAGGTCGACCCATCGTGCGAGCGCGTCGTCGGGCAGTTCCTCGGCGGGTGCGCGGTTGGCCTCGCCGGAGTGGCAGCAGTCGAAGAAGAGCGTCAGGCTGACCCCGCTCGGGATGACCTCCCAGATGCGCGCGAGGTCGTCGTCGAGGATCAGCGCGCCGTCGCGGAAGTCGACCGGGCAGAGCGCCTCGTCCTCCGACTCCTCGCCGGCGGTCTCGTCGCCGTCGAGGTCGGGTGCCGTCGTGCCGTGCCCCGAGTACTGGATCGCGAGCACGTCGCCGGGCGCCGCCTCGCTCACGAGGTCCAGGATGGCGGTGAGGATCGCCTCGCGCGTGGCCTGCTCGTTCGTGACCGAGGTGACGTCGAAGTCGCGAGCCTCGAACGCCTCGCGCCACATCGTCGCGTCGGCGACGCAGCCGCGGAGGCGGTCGCGCGGCGTCGGGTACTCGTCGATGCCGATGCACAGCGCGCGCCGGCTCGACCGGCCGGCCCGGCTGGTCGCGGCGGGGTCGTCGACGACCGCCTCGGGCAGCATGATCTCGCGTGAGCCGGCCACCGTGGAGAACGAGTCCACGTCGGCTCGGCCCGCGACGCGTCGCAGCACGCTGTCCATGGTGGCGATGTCGTTGTCGAAGCCCCCGTGCGAGCGGCTCCCGCTGCCCGACCTCGGGCCGCGGTCGCGGGGGGCGAGCACGAGCTCGCCATCCGCCGCGGGCGGCCGCGTGATGAACGCCGCGACCGCGCGCGTGCGCGCGATGTCCTTCTCGAGCCCGAGGATCGGCGTGTCCTTCGCCGACTCGAACGAGCGCGACACGAGGTACAGCAGCGACTTGCCGTACAGGCCGACGCACGTGTCGGCCTGCTCGGTCTCGTCGTCCATGTTGAAGATCGCGAGGCGCTCGATCGCGCCGGCCTTGGCACGGCCGAGCAGCTTCTCCGAGAACGTGTCGATCCGCACCGCCGGCGCGAGGAACGACACCGTCTCGAACCGCGGTACGCCCGCGTCGAGCGCGACCGGCAGGAAGTGCGAGTGGAAGATCGAGCCGGCGCTGTGCCCGACCGCGTGCACCGAGACCGCGTTCGGGTTGGCCGCCACGAACCTGCCCAGCTCGCCGGCGACCACGCGGGCCCCGCCGTCGCCGGCGGACGCGGCCGCCGCGTCGACCTTCATATCGTTCCAGATGCCCGGACCGCCGAGCAGCCGGGCCGCGACCTCGATGAAGTTGTCGCGCGCATCGTCGAGCCATCCGCGCCGACCGCCGCTCGCCCACCGGGAGAGCGAGTCGCCGACGGCCGACCAGATGCCCGTCTCCCACACGAAGTGGATCGGGTAGACGCCGTTGCGCTTCCACCACTCGACCTGCTGCTCGGCGATCGCGAAGCCCGACTCCTTGTCGACCAGGCCCCCGTGCGCCCAGAGCACGATCGGGACCGGGCCGGGCCGGTGCTCCTCGAGGAAGGCCGGCAGGTGCGTGCGGAAGATCTCGCGCACGTCGGCCTCGGTCGACGTGTACTCGTCGACCGTCTTGGGCGCGCGGGCTCCTCGCGGGGCGAGGCGACCGTCCTGGAGGTTGACGACATGGGGGCGGAGTGCGGCGAGCCGCTTCGGGCTCAACGTCGACGCGGCCCTGGTCTCGGTGGTGGTCATTGCCGTTCCCCCTTCTGGGCGATCCGCTCCGTCGCGGGTCGCGCCGCTCGTCACTCCACCCGCACGCGCGCATCGGGGTGCGCGTACACCGCATAGGCGAGCGCCGACGCGTCGCCCGCCGCGCTCGCGGCCGCGCGACCGGCACGCGCCGCGCGCGAGATCGTCGAGCCCGCCGCGAGCTCGTCGTAGAACGCCTCGACGAACCGGCTCGCCGGCTCGTCGCCGACCGACCACCCGCATCCGACGAACGCCGCGGCGCCTCCGCGCAGGAACGCCTCGGCGAAGCCGCCCAGGCCCGGGTCGCCCGACGGGAGCCGGCCGACGTCGCACGCGTTGAGCACCACGATCGGGCCGATCGCCTCGGACGCCGGCCGGTGCGGCAGGTCGCGTCGTGCGTCGGCGTCGGTGTACCGGCCGGTGGGCGTCGCGTCGTCGTCGCGGTAGCCGCCGAGCAGGAGCTCCTGGTGCCGGTCGGCGCCGCTCGCCCAACGCCCGTGGCCGGCGAAGTGCAGCAGGTCGAAGCCGCCCGACATGAGGGCCGTGAGGCCGTCCGCGGCATCCGGTTCGACCGCGATCGCCCCGAACCGGCGGTGCACGACCTCGCCCTCGCCGGCCGTGCGCGCGAGCGCGAGCGCCGGCGCGGAGTACTCGGGGCAGAGGTACCGGGCCCGGCTGCGGCGCACCCGGATCGCGGTCGGGTGCGCGGTGTCGTACACCCAGCGGGTCGCGCCGTACTCGGCGATGAAGCGATCGCCGGCGGATGGCTCGCGCCCGGGCTCGTGCACGAGCAGCAGCTCCCACGGCAGGTCGACCTCGCCGGTCGTCTGCACCACGATGCCGTCGAGCTCATCGCGGTGCCTCCAGAGCAGGTCGCGCGCGCGTCGGTCGAGCAGCTGGTCGGCGAGCGCCGCGCCGATCCGCCGGAGCCGGCGATCGGACACGTCCGCGCGCTCCGACGCGGGCAGGTCGGCCAGCTCGGCGCGGAGCCCGGCGATGGACGCGTCGAGGTTGCGCACGAAGCGCGACTTGTCGCCGAGCTTCACCCGGAAGCGGTGCGTCTCACCGCCAGCCGACACCGCTGCATGCAACGTCGAGCGACCGGCGACGAGCTCCTCGTCGAGGCGGAGCGTCGGCAGTGCGGCGACCGTCGGGTCGGGGTCGGTGACGGATGCCGCGACGCGGGCCACGCCCGTCTGGTCGTGGTCGTCGGACCCCACCACCTCGACCGTGAGCCGGAGGGTCGCGAGGGGGAGCTCCGAGTCCTGGCGGACGATGACGGACACCTCTGCGGGGCCCCGATCCACCGCGATGAGCTTGAAGCGCGCCTCGGCCGAGCCCGTGGCGGGCAGCCGGAGCGATCGGGAGCGGAGCGTGCCGAGCGGGAAGCGGAAACCCCGCGGCACGACGGTGACGGTCACGGGTCGCTCGGCGACGACCGGGATGTCGGCCCGATCGTCGACAACGTCGGGCGACGCCTCGATCACGCCCCGGCTGAGTCGCACGAGCAGGGTCGTGGACGATCCCGTGGCGACGATCGGCTTCATCTCGGCCTGCACCTGCGCGGGCACGGTCGGAGCCGGGGCGGGCTGGGTCGGCGCCGGCGCGCTCGGTGCCGGCATCGGCGGCGGCGCCACGGGCGGCACGTGGGTCGGCCCGCGCGTCACCACGTCGCCGGGCATCGGCGCCTCCGCGGGCGGTGCCGCCTCCGGGAGTTCCTCGCCCGCGCCGAAGCCGGGGCCCGGCACGCCGGACAGCTCGAACGCATGCGCGAAGACCGCCGCGTCATCCGCCGTCGCGAACTCGAGCACGACGATCCGGGTTCCCGCCTCGGGGGCGACGATCTCGAAGATCCCGCCGCCGTCGAGGGACCGGAACGGCACGACGGCCGCGGAGCCGTCGGGCAGCGCGAGGAACACCAGCAGCCGTGAGGCATCCGTCGACTGCACCGCCACGCGCACGCGCGGGAATCCGAACGGGCCCGAGTCGGGATCGGGCACCGCGACGACGTCGGCCAGCACCTGCGTCATGCCGATCGGCGGCATCGTCGACGGCAGCGGTGCATCCGCGCCCACGAGCGTCGCGGGCGGCGCGATCTCGACGACGACCCGTCCTGCCTGCAGCATCCGATCCCCTCCCAGGGTCCACCGAGCGGGCCCGGAATGGCGCCCACGAAGCGGACGCTACGCCTGCACGGCCCGCGCCGCATCAGGGTGCGCACCGATGCCGCCGGCGGCGATCGGCGCACCGCATACGCTGGACCGGTGACGCGCGGCCGGGTGTACCTCTTCCTCGCCCTCGCCAACCTGTTCTGGGCCGGCAACTACGTCGTCGGCGAGATGGTGACGCGCGAGGTCACGCCGATCTCGCTCACGTTCCTCCGGTGGGCGTTCGCGTTCCTGCCGCTCATCGCGCTCGCCTGGCTGATCGAGCGCCCGGACTGGCGCGCGGCACTCCGCGAATGGCGGCTGCACCTGCTCCAATCGGTCCTCGGCCTGACGGGCTACACGCTGCTCCTCTACGCCGCGCTGGGACTCACGGGCGCCGTGAACGCCGCGGTGATCAGCGCCGTCAACCCGGCCGCGATCGCGCTCGGTGCGGCGATCTTCCTACGCGAGCGGCTGGGCCGTGTGCAGGTCGTCGGTCTCGTCGTCGCGTTCGCGGGCGTGACGGTCGTGCTCACGGGCGGCGACCTCGGCCTGATCGTCCGGCAGGGGTTCGGCGTGGGCGACCTGCTGGTCCTCGCCTCGGTGCTCGCGTGGACCGTGTACTCGCTGATCTCGCGGCGCCTCGCCACGCCGCCCATCACGGCGACCGCCGTGCAGGGCGTGTTCGCCGTCGTGACGCTCGTGCCGGTCGTCGCGGTCACGGGCCTGTCGCTGCCCTCGAGCGCGGGTGCGGCACTCGGGCTCGCGTACATCGTGCTCTTCCCCTCGATGGCGGGCTACGCCTTCTGGAACATCGGTGCGTCGAAGGTCGGTCCGGCCCGAGCGGGGATCTTCCTCAACCTGTTGCCGGTGTTCACGGTCGCGATCGCGCTCGCGTTCGGCGCGACGCTCGAGCCGCCTGCCGTGGTCGGCGGTGCGCTGGTCATCGCCGGCGTGTACCTGACGCTCCACCAGCGGCGGGCGAAGGTCGACGATCAGGCTCCGCGACCGGCCTGACGGTACGATGGACGCCCGTGGCACTCACCATCGGAATCGTCGGCCTCCCCAACGTCGGCAAGTCGACCCTCTTCAACGCCCTGACCAAGAACACGGTGCTCGCGGCGAACTACCCCTTCGCGACGATCGAGCCCAACATCGGCGTGGTGAACCTGCCCGACCCGCGGCTCGAGACGCTCGCGAAGATCTTCGGATCGGAGCGAATCCTGCCCGCGGCCGTGTCGTTCGTCGACATCGCCGGCATCGTGAAGGGCGCCAGCGAAGGCGAGGGCCTCGGCAACAAGTTCCTCGCGAACATCCGCGAGGCCGACGCGATCGCACAGGTCGTGCGCGGTTTCGAGGACTCCGACGTCGTGCACGTCGAGGGCGTCGTCGACCCGAAGAACGACATGGAGACGATCAACGCCGAGCTGATCCTCGCCGACCTCGAGACGCTGGAGCGCGCCATCGCGCGCTACGAGAAGGAGGTCAAGGGCAAGAAGCTCGACCCGTCGGTGCTTGCCGCCGCGAAGGAGGCGCAGGACGTCCTGCAGCGGGGCACGCCGCTCTCAGCCTCGAAGGTCGACATCGCCCCCATCGCCGAGCTCGGCCTGCTCACGGCGAAGCCGTTCATCTACGTCTTCAACGTCGACGAGGCGGTGCTGACGGATGCCGCGAGGAAGGCCGAGCTGGCGGCGCTCGTGGCGCCCGCCGAGGCGGTCTTCCTCGACGCGAAGATCGAGTCCGAGCTCATCGACCTCGACCCCGAGGACGCCGCCGAGCTCCTCGCCTCCACCGGCCAGGAGGAGTCGGGCCTCGACCAGCTCGCGCGCGTCGGATTCGACACGCTCGGCCTGCAGACCTACCTCACGGCCGGCCCCAAGGAGTCGCGCGCCTGGACCATCCGCAAGGGCTGGAAGGCCCCGCAGGCCGCCGGCGTCATCCACACCGACTTCGAGAAGGGCTTCATCAAGGCCGAGGTCATCTCGTTCGACGACCTCGTCGAGACCGGGTCGGTCGCCGAGGCGCGCGCCAAGGGCAAGGCCCGCATGGAGGGCAAGGACTACGTCATGCAGGACGGCGACGTGGTCGAGTTCCGGTTCAACGTGTAGCTGGTCCCACGTCGAAATCACGGCTGTGAAGGTCGACGGGAGTGAGCCCCGGAGCGCGGATGGTAGGAATGTCGCGTGATTCGCACTCCCAGATCCTTGCTGTGGTCGGCCGCCGCGGCCGTCCTCGCTGCCCTGGCTCTCACGGGATGCTCGGGCGATGCCGGTTCAGCCATCAGTACTCCGCGCGATCGGTTCTCGGTGGTGAACCCGGGGGACGACCTATGGCAGGGCGACGCTGAGGGGTGCCGAAGCGGCACGCTAGAGGAAACCGACCCCGCGGTCGCGAGCGCGCTCGCGGTCGCGATGCCCGAGGTCGAGTTCTGGGAGCTGATCGAGGTGATGGACGGCGGCCACGCCGAGGACGATTTCCGTCGCCTGTCGGAGGCGCTCGCGAAGCGCCCTATCGACGACCTGGTCGCGTTCGACGCGCGTCTCGCGCTGTCGCTCTACGCGCTCGACGACGAGTGCCGCCTGCTCCGGTACAGGGACGACGACCCGTACGGCATTGGCTTCGTCAGCGAGGATGTCTTCCTGTACGCACGAGCCGACGTGGTGAGCATGGGCAAGGGCGCATGGGATTCCGCGATCGCCGACGGGCGGCTCCCGGTGCGGATGTCAGAAGGCATCGGCGAGCTTCTCCTCTACGTCGCCCTGGATGCATCCATCGCTCAGGGAATGGAGGAGTACGCGATCTGGGAACTGGAACGTGAGCGGTTCTCGCTCAGCTACGAGTCGGGGAGCAATCCGGCCGGCTGGCCGGAGCCGTGAGCGCCTCGCTCGACCTCGTACCCAAAGGACAACACTGACGACGTGCTGGATGATCAGCCGCGCGAATTTCGCAATCTCGTTGGTGCTTGAGTTCATCGGATCGAGTGAGGCGCGAATCGAGTGCGTCAGCGTGCTCGAAATCTGAGGTCATCGTGGCGCGAGAGGTCCCCGTGTTGGAACGGTGGAGTTTCGTCACAGTCAGGCATCTCGTCGCAACGCTCGCGTTCTAGTCTCACGGGTATGCGCAACACTCCTCCGGCACGCCGTGTGATCCGCCTGTTCCCGGAGTACGGCCGTAAATGGCCCCTTTGGGAGAACTCGACTCCGACGTGGGATGTCGGGTACTCGACGACGCCAGACATGTACGGATTGTCCGAGGAGCTGGCGCGAGACATGGCCGAGTGGAACGCTCTGTGGGACTCGAGCTTCGACCCGTTCGATGGTTGGAAGAGTGATGCGGCGCGCGAGAAGTGGCGCGACGACGGCGTCGACATCGCGGCACGCTTGGGCGCTGAGGTCGCTGACTTCGCCGATGTGAAGTACGAGCCGTGGCCGCTCGGTAGTTGGAGCGAATAATGGTCGAGTTCCGCTTCCAGGCAACCTCTGGCCAGACGTGAAGCAGGGGCCCAACGGGCGCGGGAGCCATGCCAGTTGGTACGGCGAACTCGCGGGCGTCATCGTGATCGGTCTGATCATCGTGGTCATGACGTTCGCCTTGGTCGACTTCTGGGTCAGCGCGGGGGGAAACCTGCGTTCGGATGTCGATCTGGGGGGACGATGGGGCAAGGGCACAGTGGGCAGCGCGATGTTCGCGTTCGGACTCATCATCGTCCTTCTGACCGCGTACGCGCTGTACTCCATCCGATCGCTGAAGCGCGGCTGGCCGCCCGGCCGTTCACGCCGACCCTAGACCACAAGTGGTCGAGTTCCGGTTCAACGTGTAGGCCCGGGGGAGTAATCGCCGGCCCTGGATCGGATCAGCCGATCCGTCGGACCTCCTGGGGCCACCCGCACGCCTCGGCGACCCTCCCGGCCCACGCCTTCGCCGCCTCGTCGTCCGCGACATCCACGATCGTCAGGCCGCCGAGGAACTCCTCGGTCACCCGGAAGGGCCCGTCGGTGATCTCGAGGGTGCCGCTCGTCGCGTCGGCGCTGAAGGCCGTGTCGGGGTGTTCCAGCCCACCGGCGTACACATACACGCCCGCGTCCTTCATCTCCTCCACGACCGCCGCGGCGAGCGGGCCGCGCTCGATGATCCACTCCTCGGGGTGGTTGCCCACCCACTGCTGGTTGAAGTAGATGATGTACTGGGTCATCGTCCACCCTTCATCCCTGTCAGCGCTTCGTTCACCTGGGAGTCCGCGCGGGACCGGTGCCCTCCTCGGAGGCTACGGCAACTGCGCCTGCTCCGGCAGTGCTCCTCCGGTCATCTCGTGACCGGTCCGTGACCATCGGGCGCGGGGAGCCGTGCAAGACTCGCGTCAGTCGCGACAGAGTCAGGGTGTGAGGATCGCCAGCACCGACGCCGCAGCCGACGACACGACCGGGGGAGTGCCGATGCCCGACCGCGCGGAGCCGCATGCCGAGGAGCACGCCGAGCGCGACGAGCGCGGCGATGACCTGGCGTGGTTCACCGCGGTCGTGCACGCGCACTCGACCGCGATCGTCAGGTACTTCGCGCGTCGCGGGCCGCGGCAGGACGCGGAGGACCTGGCCGCTGACGTGTTCGCGACCGCGTGGCGGCGCCGCGACGACGTGCCGCGCGAGGCGGTGCTGCCGTGGTTGTACCGCACAGCCGGGTTCACGCTCGCCAACCACCGGCGCAAGCTCGTCGACCTGCCCGTCGACCAGGTGCCCGAGACCGCCGAGGCGCGTGTCGGCGAGGACCCGGAACTCAGCGCGCTGTTCGACGCCGAGCTGCGCGGCGCGCTCCTGAGCGTCGGCGAACGCGATCGGCGCATCCTGCTCCTGCACGCGTGGGAAGGCCTCGACGGCGAGGCGCTCGCGCAGGTGCTCGGCATCTCCCGGTCGGGCGCCGACGCCGCGCTCTCGCGGGCCCGCACGCGACTCCGCGAGGCGTGGGGCGAGCGGATGTCGTTCTGAGCCCTGCCGCGTGCAAGATTCGACGACCACGGCACACATGCATGGGTGAGACCGGATGCCACGGAGGGTGAACGACATGGACGACGACGAGCAGCGCGACCCGCTGGACCGACTGCGCGCCGCCGACCCCGCGGCCGGGCTCGAGCCGCGCGACGGGTTCGCCGACGAGGTCGTCCACGCCGCGGCCGGGTCACCCGGTGGGAGTGCCGCGCCCGTGACCGACCTCGGCTCGGAACGCGCTCGCCGGAGACCGGCCTGGACCACGCTCGCGGCCGTCGCGGCCTCGCTCCTCGTCGTGGGCGCCGTCGGCTACGGCGTCGGCTCGGCGACCGGGGGCACGACGAACCTCGCCGGCGGCGCAGCGCCGCCCATCTCGCTGCCGACCGGTGCCGACGCCGCCACGACGGAACAGGGCATGATGCCGGAGCCCTCGACCGGCGACCTCAAGATGTCGGGACCTGGCGTCGGCGGCATGATCTACCCCTACGGTGCCGGTCGCAACTCGTTCAGCGCGTCGGGGCTCTCGACGTCGGATGGCACGGCGGCGACGTTCGCGTTCGATGCGCGCGCGGCATCCGATGCCGGCACGATCGCGGCGCTCGCCGCGGCGCTGGGCGTCGAGGGCACGCCCCGGCTCGAGAACGGCTCGTGGACCGTGGGCCCGCAGGACGGCAGCGGCCCGACCCTCGGGGTGTCACTCGACGGCACGCTGGGGTTCTGGTACTCCGACCCGGGCCTCAACCCCTGGCAGTGCGCCGACGGTGCGGAGACGTGCGAGCCTGCAGGCGACCTCCCGAGCGAGCAGGCGGCCGTCGATGCGCTCCGCTCCCTGCTGTCCGCGACGGGCCGCGATCCGTCAGGCTATGAGTTCACGTCCGAGACCTGGGACGGCGCCGTGACCCGGTCCGCGCAGGCGTGGCCGGTGGTCGACGGCCAGCGCATCGACCAGGCGTGGACCGTCGAGCTCTCGAACGACGGGATGGTCAGCGCCTCGGGCGCGCTCGCCGAGCTCTTCGCGCTCGGCGACTACCCGGTCGTCAGCGAGCAGGAGGCGTTCGAGCGGCTCTCCGACCCGCGTTTCGGCGCGCAGATGACCGCACTGCCGATCGCGCTGCGCGACGCGGCCGTCACGACCGACGAGTGGGTGCCGCCGACCGAGCCGCCCGCCGCGCCGAGCCCCGGCAGCGTGGTCTCGTGGCCGGTCGCCGACGTCGAGATCGTCGAGGCCCGTCTGGGGCTCGCCAGCCAGTGGCAGCCCGACGGCAGCGTGCTGGTCGTGCCGGCGTACGAGTTCACGGATGCCGACGGCGGCACCTGGTCGGTCATCGCGATCGCGGAGTCCGAGCTCGACTTCGCGAGCGAGTAGTGGTGCCGGGGCCTGTCGCCGAGCGATGGAGTGCGACTAGGGTCGAGGCATCCCGCGACGGAGCGGGGGTGGGGAGCCGGCAAATGAGCGATCACGTCTACCGCGTCACCGAGATCGTCGGGAGTTCGCCAGAGGGCACCGATACCGCGATCCGCAATGCCATCGCCCGGGCGACGTCGACCCTGCGGCATGTCGACTGGTTCGAGGTGGTGTCGACGCGCGGCGTGGTCGCCGACGGCGACGTGGCGCATTTCCAGGTGACGCTGAAGGTCGGCTTCCGGCTCGAGGACTAGCGGGGCCGAGAGCGCGGCAGCGTCACGCGGCCGCCGTGCCGCCGGCGGTCTCGTCGCGCAGACGCGGCTCGGTGCGGAGGTGCGGTCGCACTCCCGACTTGTCGGCGTAGAACGCGCGAATGCGGTCCATGTCGGCGGCGACGTCGCCCGTGAGCTCGAAGGTGGGGCCCAGGCCGGTGGTCATCGTGGTGCGGTCGACGAAGCCCAGGGTCACGGGCATGCCGGTCTCGCGGGCGATCCGGTAGAAGCCCGACTTCCAGTACTCGTTCGCGCCCCGCGTGCCATCCGGTGTCACGACCAGCCCGAACACCTCGCCCGAGCGGATGCGGGCGACGACCTCGGCCACGACGCGGCTCGGATCGGAACGGTCGACCGGGATGCCGCCGAGGCGGCGCATGATCGGTCCGCGCCATCCGGCGAACAGGCTGGCCTTGCCGAGCCACCGGATGTCGATCCCGTACCGCCATGCGATGCCGAGCATCAGTACGAAGTCCCAGTTCGAGGTGTGCGGCGCGCCGATCAGCACCGACGGGCGGCCGGGCGCGGGCTCGCCCGCGAGGGTCCACCTGCTGAAGGCCCAGTAGACGCGGGAGACGAGCTGTCGGAGCATTCGGCCACCCTATGGGAACGCATATGTCCGGCAGCGCATGCTGGACGCTCACTCGCCCGGTTCCGGGGTGCGGTCGGCAGCGGAGGTCGCGTCGCCCGCGCTGCGACGCCAGTCGGTGTCGAGCGTCTCCCGGTACCGCCGTCGCTCGGGCTCGCTCGCGACCGCGCGGAACAGGCGCGAGCCGACCGGCGGACGCAGGCCGCGGCGGCGACGCTCGGCGCTCATCCACTCGCGTCGCCGCATCGACCGGAGGTGACCGATGACGCCGCCGACCGCGAGCAGCGCCGCACCGACGACGTACCACGCCCAGAACCACCACTGGTAGCCGGGGGCCAGGATGAGCTGGATCGCGCCGGTGACGAGCACCAGGATGCCCGCGTAGTAGCTGGCGAGGCCGGCGGCACGGAGCCGCGTGAACGTGGGCGCCGCCTCGCGGAGCGCCCAGGACGCGGCATGGTCGTCGCGCACCTGCCGCACCAGGTCGCGATCGGGCGACTCTGCCATGCCGTCGAGCACGTTCGTCAGCTGCTCGGCGCGCTTGAGATCGTCGGCCGAGGCGTTCAGCCGCGGCGCGACGAGGGCGCCCGCCACGGTGAGCACCGTGACGAGGATCGGCACCACGATCTCGCTGACCGTCGCGGTGCCGGCCTCCAGCGCGAGCGCCATCGGCAGCACCTCCACTCGCGCTCAGGGTAGCGCGGTCTCAGGCCGCGGGCACGGGAAACTGAAGGCGGGTGACTTCGCTGCTCGACGCGGCGCACCGCGTGAGCCCAGCGGCCCGGCCCGTCAGGACGCGCCGCAGCGGACGTTCTCGACCCAGCCGTAGTCGTACGCGTCGTTGCCGAACACGACGGGGGTCGCCTCGCCGGCGATGACATCGGCCTCGTTCACCGTGCGCGTCTCCTCTGGACGGAGCGCATCGATGTCGTTCGCGAACCCGAGGTCGATCTCGAGCGCGGCGCAATCGGCCTCGGTGAACAGCGCCATCTCCCAGCAGCCCTCGAGATGCTCGCCGCCGCAGAGGTGGCCGTACCGCCCGTCGGAGTAGAACTCGATGGCGGCGGGGAACGTGTAGAAGGTCTCGCTCGCCTCCATCCGATCGACGTTCGGGTCGGACGCCTCGGGGGTGGCGTCGCCGCCCTCGACCTCGCCGCCGGGCTCGGTCTGCTCGGCCACGGGCGGCGGAACGAGCTGCTCGCCGAACTGCCGGGCCAGCTGGAACGCGACGACGCCGGCGATCACGAGGACGGCGACGAGCGCGAGTCCGCCGGCCACGATGCCGATGACCGCCCCACGCGAGGGGCCGCGACGTGCGACCGGGGCGGGCGCGCCATACGTCGGTGCCGTCGGCCGGGTCGCCGCGGCGAGGAGCGACGCGCGGGCGTCGGCGAGCGTGCCGGCCCACGCCTCGGCCGCCTGCTTCGCCTCGCCCTCGGGGTACCGCGACGGATGCCGCTCCCAGGCCTCGTGCGCGTAGGCGCGCTCGATCACCTCGGGCGTGAGGGGGAGGGCGGGGTCGAGTCGCAGCGTGCTGCGGGCGATGTCGGGGTCCACAGCGTGATCATATGGCCCAGCACGGTGGGTATCTCCGTGTCAAGTCCCTCCCTCGAATCCGGAGACGGGCTTAGAACTGTCAGCGCGGGTCCCCGAAGCCCGCCACAGGCCGTCGGCCCCCGCGAGCGTTCGACCGCGGATCCCGGTTCGTCCGGGAGGGCCGACGGCCTGGCCTGTTCTCGCACGGCCGCCCGACCCCCGCCCCCGCACCGGAAGGATCCCAGCCTTGGGAACTCTCGACCTCGGACGCATCGTCAACATCGACCTGCCCGACGACGTGCTCGCACACGTCCATGCGGTGATGATCGCCAAGCTGCGGGTGCACGAGCCGATCCTGATCGGCTGGACGACGCCCGACGGCGGACATGACGAGGTGCTCGTGAACCCGACGATGCCCATCGTGATCCGGTACGACCTCGACGACGATCGGCGCCTGGACCGCCGCTGGCTGAACCGGCTGATGATGGCCGCCAACTCCGTGCAGGGCCTGCAGATCCGTCCGGAGCTCGTCGACGCGCTGCGTGCGATCGACGGCGACGCGATGGATGCCGCGCCGGCCCTCGGCGGCGGGAGCTGAGCGTTCGCGTGCGGATGTCGGCGGCGGATGGGACGATGGGCGAATGCCCGAGATGCCCGAGGTCGAGGCGCTCGCCGGGTTCCTCCGCGAGCGCGCCGTCGGTCATGCCGTCGCCTCGGCCCGCGTGGCCGCGATCGCGGCGCTGAAGACGTTCGACCCGCCGCTGCACGCCATCGAGGGCCGGCCCATCACCGCCGTCCGGCGGTACGGCAAGTTCCTCGACCTCGAGGTGGGCGGAGCCGGGGCCGCGCCGTCCGCGTCGCCGGCCGAGCCGCCGGTGCACCTGGCCTTCCACCTCGCACGTGCCGGATGGCTCCGCTGGTACGACGAGCTTCCCGCGACCGTGCTGCGGCCGGGCAAGTCGCCGATCGCCCTGCGCGTGCGTCTCGACGACGGCGCCGGTTTCGATCTCACCGAGGCGGGCACCAAGAAGTCGCTCGCGGTGTACGTCGTGCGCGACCCTGCCGAGGTGCCGGGCATCGCGCGGCTCGGCCCCGACCCGATGACCGACGACTTCACCGAGCAGGAATTCGCGGGCATCCTCGCCGGCCGCCGCACCCAGCTCAAGGGGCTGCTTCGCGACCAGTCGGTGCTCGCCGGCATCGGCAACGCGTACTCCGACGAGATCCTGCATGCCGCGCGCATGTCGCCGTACAAGCTCGCCGCCGCGCTCGACGCCGACGAGGTGTCGCGCCTCTACACGGCGATGCGCGAGACGCTCCGCGATGCACTCGACGAGGCGTCCGGCAAGCCCGCCGCCGAGCTGAAGGATGCGAAGCGACGTCGGCTTCGCGTGCACGGTCGCACGGGTGAGGCGTGCCCGGTGTGCGGCGACACCATCCGACAGGTCGAGTTCCACGACTCGACCTTCCAGTACTGCCCGACGTGCCAGACCGGCGGCAAGCCGCTCGCCGACCGCGTGCGATCCCGGTTGCTGAAGTAGGCCCCCCGTCGAGCGCCGCGCGAATGGCGTGGGGCGTCGCCGTGCTCGGTGTCGACCGGGTTGCCGTGCTCGTCGACCGGCCCGCGGGCCGGTGCCGGCCGCTGCTCGTCGCGGGGAGCGGGGTGGGTCAGCGGGTTGCCGTGCTCGTCGGTCGCAGGACGATCCGCTCCGGCCGTGCGCGACTCACCGGGCGCGCGGGTGTCGGGGTCGACCGCGGCAGCGCGCTGGGCCTGCTCGGCCTGCTCGGCACGCAGTCGCTCGGCGTCGGTGCGGTGCTCGCGACCGGCGCCGGCGAGTCGCTCGGCCTCGAGCTGCGCCGCAGCGGCGTCGGCCTGCGCCTGGCGAGCCGCGGCATCCGCCTGCATCGCCTTGACCTCGCGCTCGCGCGCCGCCGCGTCGGTCTCGGCCGCCTTCTCGCGCAGCTCCTCGGCGTCGCGACGGCGCGACTCGAGCTGCGCCTCGCGGCGACGGCCGGACGTCGCGACCCACGCGATGATGGCGACCAGCGCCACCAGCGCGATCACGCCGACGATGATCCAGATGATGGTGCTCGTGTCCACGGTGCAACCGCCCTTTCTGCGCGCCGCAGGGGATCGGAGCGCGATCATGCACACTGAACCGCAGTCCCCGGCACACCGGTACGGGGTTGCACGGGCGCGTCACCTGTGCTTAGCCGCCGCGCGCCGCATCGAGCAGTCGGGTCACCTCGGCGTCCTCGGTCTGCCGGAAGTCGACGTAGTGCATGCCGACGGCCATGAAGTGCGGCGGGGTGCGCACGGCGACGATCTCGTCGGCCTCCGGGATGGTCGCGAGGGCGTCCGGAGCGCCGACCGGCACGGCCAGGACGATGCGTTCGGCCCCGCGGGCTCGTGCCACGCGGCATGCGACGCGCGCCGTCGCCCCCGTCGCGACGCCGTCGTCGACGATGACGACGGTCCGGCCGCCGAGCGGCAGCGGAGGCCGATCGCCGCGGAATCGCCGCACGCGCGCCTCGAGCTCCCCGCGCTCGCGGCGCTCGACGGCGGCGAACTCGTGCCGTGAGACCCGGCCGAGTCCCACGACGTCGTCGTTCACCACCTCCGCGCCCTCCTCGCCGATCGCGCCCATGGCCACCTCAGGCTGGTGCGGCAGGCCGAGCTTGCGCACGACCAGCACGTCGAGCGGTGCATCGAGCGCGCGCGCGACCTCGGCGGCGACCGGCACGCCGCCCCGCGGCAATCCGAGCACCACCGGCGCCTCGGACCTGCGATCGCCGAGCTCCTCGGCGAGGCGCCGGCCGGCCTCGCGTCGATCCGCGAACCGGTTCACGGTCGCCTCCGTCGGGGACGGCGCGGACCGGAGCGGAGTGAGCATCGCGGCACCCGGAAGGGGTCCATGAGCCGACCCTAACTCCCGCACGACCGGCCGGAAAGCGTCGGTCGTGTCCGGGGGAGCGCCGAGTTCGCCCATCGCTCGTCTTCTGCGTATGCTGTCAGCACCCATCCCCCTGAACGGGGGAGCCCGTTCAGATTGGGATCGGCGCGCTGCGGCGCTGCCGACCGCCTTAGAGTGTCCGTGGGACGTCACAGCGTCGCAGCTCCGGCGAAGACGCCGAGCCGCAGGTTCATCCTGTCCCTGGTCGCGGGCGTCGCAGTGATCGGCCTGGTCGCCTCCGGTGTCTACCTGTGGGTCGGCGGGCACCTCAGCCCGCTCTTCGCCTCGGCCGACGAGGCGGCCTGCGAGACCGTCGAGCCGATCGTCGTCGTCGCCGACCCGTCGATCGCCAACGCCGTCATCGAACTGGCCGACGACTTCTCGGCGAGCCCCAAGCGGTGCGTCGAAGTCGACGTTCGGGCGCAGGACTCCGCCGACACGACCGCGGCGCTCGCCGCCGGCACGCTCGAGGCCGACGCCTGGATCCCCGATTCATCGGTGTGGATCGAGCGCACCGACACGACCGCGACCTCGCTCGGCCTGGGGGAGCCCGATCTGACCGTCGGCGGGTCGATCGCGACCTCGCCCGTCGTGTTCGCCGCCCCCGCCGGCGATGCCGAGGAGCTCGCCACGGAACCGGTCAGCTGGGCCCGGGTCCTCGCCGGCCAGCTCCCCGCGCTGCTGCCCGACCCCGAAGCCTCCGCCGCCAGCCTCGCGAGCCTGTTCGCCCTGCGCGGGCAGTCCTCGCCCGACGACCCGCGCCAGTTCGCGGGCGCGATGATCGCGCTCGGCAAGTCCATCCCGGCGACGGCCGATGCCGCGATGGCCACCCTCTCGTCGACGACGCAGCCGACCGTCGTGCTCACGAGCGAGTCGCGCGTCGTCGAGCACAATCGCGACACCTCCGCAGAGCCCCTCGTCGCGGCCTATCCCTCGGAAGGCACGGTTGCGCTCGACTACCCGTTCGTGCGCCTCGGCGAGGCGGCGGGCGAGAACCTCGACGCGTTCGAGGCCGCGCTGCGGAAGGCGACCGAGCACCTCGCCGAGGCCGGCTTCCGGGCACCCGACGGAACGGGTGAGCTCGACGCACCGGGCGTCGCCGGGAACGCGCCCCGCGCGCAGACCGAGCTCGACGATGCGGCGCAGATCGAGATCCTGCGCTCGTGGGCGGTGCTCACGCTGCGGTCGCGCATGCTCGCCGTCATCGACGTCTCCGGATCCATGGAAGAACCCGCCGAGAACGGGCTCCGCCGCATCGACATCTTCCAGCAGGCCGCGGTCGGTGCGATGTCCAAGTTCTCGGGCGAGGTCGAGCTGGGCGTCTGGGTCTTCTCGACGGCGCGCAACGGCGACCTCGACTACGAGGACCTCGCGCCCATCGCGCCGCTGGCCGACTCGGGGCACAACCAGGCGATCCAGCAGATCATCGGCTCGCTGCCCGCCCGGCTCGGTGGGGCGACCGGGCTCTACGACACCACCCTCGACGCGGTGAAGCGGGTGCGCGAGAACTACGACCCCGACAAGGTCAACTCGGTGCTCGTCATCACCGACGGCAAGAACGAGGACCAGAACGGCCTCAACCTCGACCAGCTGCTCGCCGAGCTGAAGAAGATCGACGACCCCGCGAAGCCGGTCGCCGTCATCATGATCGGCTTCGGGCCCGACACCGACCTCGGGGCCATGCAGCAGATCGCCGCCGCGACGAAGGGCGCCGCCTACTCGGCCTCCAAGCCGGAAGACCTCGGAACCGTGCTCGTCGACGCGCTCTCGCAGCGCACCTGCCGCCCGAACTGCGGCTGAGCCCGAGCCGCGGCCGGCGCACGAGACGCCGGCCGAGACCCCGACCTTCAGTGCGCGGCGCCGCCCGCGCCGTGCACCATGTCGGCCGGCCGCCGCACCAGCGTGGATCCGACGATGGCGAACAGCGACACTATCGCGCCGACGAGGAACGCGTTCCGCACGCCCGCGGCCTGCGCTGCGATCTCGGCGGTTCCGGCCGCCTCGGCGGAGGCCGCGGTCGCGGTCATCACCGTGATGAACAGAGCGGTGCCGGCGGCGCCGGCCACCTGCTGGAGCGTGCCGACCGTCGCCGAGCCGTGCGAGTACAGGTGCGGTTCGACCGATCCGAGCGCGCTCGTGAACAGCGGCGTGAACATGAACGCCAGCGCCGTCGACAGCGCCACGTGGGCAATGAGGATCATCCACGGCGGCGTCGACTCGGTCACCAGCGTGAGCGACCAGAGCACGGCGCTCACGACGATGCTGCCCGGCACGAGCAGCGGCGTCGGACCGACGCGGTCGTACAGTCGCCCCACGGTCGGGCCGAGCAGGCCCATCACGAGGCCGCCCGGCAGCACCAGCAGCCCGGTCGCCAGGGGCTCGAGCCCCGCGACATCCTGCAGGTAGATCGGCAGCAGGATGATCGTGCCGAACAGCGCCGCCATCATCACCGCCATCAGCGCGATGGAGACAGCGAAGTTCCGGGTGCGGAAGGTGCGCAGGTCGAGCAGCGCCCGGTCATGGCGCTGGAGCAGCAGCTGCCGGACGATGAACGCGGTGATGCCGACCGCGCCCGCGGCGAGGGCGATCCACATGGCTGCCGCATCGCCCGAGGAGCGTCCGCTGACGACGCCGCCGACGAGGCTCAGCCCGTAGACGAGGCCGCCGAAGCCGATCGCCGAGAGCACGACCGACACGACGTCGATCGGGAACACGCGGGTCTCGCCGATGTTCTCGACGCGGCGCAGGCCGATGACGAGCATCGCCACCGCGAACGGCAGCACGAACCAGAACATGTACCGCCAGCCGAAGTAGTTCAGGATGAGCCCGGACAGCGCCGGGCCGACGGCGGGCGCGACCGACATCACGATCGACACGCGACCCATGAAGCGACCGCGGTCGGACGGCGCGACCAGCGTCATCAGCGACGTCATGAGCAGTGGCATCATGATCGCCGTGCCGGTCGCCTGTACGATGCGGGCTCCGAGCAGCACCTCGAACCCCGGTGCAAGGGCCGCGAGCAGCGTGCCGGCCGAGAAGAGGGTCATGGCCGTGCCGAAGATCGGCCGCGTCGGGAAGCGCTGCAGGAGGAAGCCGGTGATCGGGATCACGACGGCCATGGTGAGCATGAAGGCCGTCGTGAGCCACTGCGCCGCCGAGAGCGTGATGTCGAGGTCGTCGACGAGGTGCGGGATCGCGACGCTCATGATCGTCTCGTTGAGGAACACCACGAACGTCGCGGCGAGCAGCAGCCAGATCACGCGGGTGTTGCGGGCGCCGTGCTCGGGCCGCGCGGCGAGTACCTGCTCGTCGAACGCGCGGTCGGCCTCGTCGGGGATTCGGATGGAGTCGGTGCCTGGTGCGGTGCGTTCGGTCACGTGCGCGTCCTTGCTCGTCGTTCGTCTCGTGTCTACGTCGTGTCGATGTCGTGGCGGAATCGCGTCGGTCTGCCGACGGATGAGCGGTCGTCACCGCGATGGCGCGATCGGCGACGAGTACGGGAACCGGCCCGCAGCGCGCGCTATTCCCGTTTCGGCCGACGCATGCTCATGCATCGACCCGGGCGGGCCGCGATGCTCGCGGCGCGCTCAGGCGACGATATCGCGGACCGCCGACACGGCCTGTGCGAGGGCGGCCGCAGCCGTCTCGACATCGGCCCGGTCGGTGCCCGCGCCGAACGAGAACCGCACGGCGGTCTGCGCCACCTCGGGCGGGACGCCCATCGCGGTGAGCACGTGCGACGGCTCGTCGCTGCCCGCGGCACAGGCCGACCCGCTCGACACCACCACGTCGCGTCGCTCGAGCTCGAGCAGTACGGCCTCGCCGCCGGTTCCGGGGAAGACGAACGAGACCGTGCCGGGCAGCCGCTCGACCAGATGACCGGTGGGAACGGCGTCGGGCACCGCGGCGGCGACGAGCTCGCGGAACCGGGTGGTCAGCTCGCCGACGCGCGCCGCGGCATCCGCCCGCTCGGACTCGGCGAGCCGCAGCGCCGTGGCGAACGCGACCGCACCGGCCACGTTCTCGGTGCCCGAGCGTCGACCACGCTCCTGACCGCCGCCGTGCAGCACGGGCTCGAGCGGCAGGCGCCCGCGGACGATCAACGCGCCCGTGCCCTTCGGTGCGCCCACCTTGTGGCCGGCGAGCGACAGCGCGTCGACGCCGAGCGCCGGCATCGACAGCGGCAGCCACCCGGCCGCCTGCACGGCGTCGGTGTGCAGGAGCGCGCCCGCCTCGTGCGCCACGCGAGCGAGCTCGCCGACCGGGTTGACCGTGCCCACCTCGTTGTTCGCGAGCTGCACCGACACGAGCGTCGTGTCGGGGCGGATGACGCGCTCGAGCGCCGCGGGCACGACCATGCCGGTCGCGTCGACGTCGACCTCGTCGACCTCGAACCCGTGCAGGCGGCGCAGCGCGTCGGCCGCCTCGATCACGGCCTCGTGCTCGACGGGCGAGATCACGACGTGCCGGCCGCGCGGGCCGGCCAGCGCGAGCCCCTTCACCGCGAGGTTGTCGGCCTCGGTGCCGCCCGACGTGAACACGACGTCGCCCGCGCGGGCGCCGACCACGGCCGCGACCTCATCCCGCGCCCACGCCAGGGCGCGAGCCGCCTCCTCGCCGATGCCGTGGCGGCTCGACGGGTTGCCGAAGGCACCCGTCAGGTACGGCCACATCGCCTCGAGCGCCTCCCGGCGGACGGGCGTGGTGGCGGCGTGATCGGCGAAGATCACGTCGACCTCCGCGCCGCGCCGTCCGGTGCCTCGATCACGACATCGAGCCCGAGGTCGAGCGCCCGGGCGGAGTGGGTCAGCGCGCCGACCGAGATGACGTCGACGCCGGTCGCCGCGATCGCGGCGACCGTGTCGAGGTTCACGCCGCCGGAGGCCTCGACGATCGCGCGGCCCGCGATGAGCTCGACGCCCGCGCGCAGGTCGTCGATCGTGAAGTTGTCGAGCATGATCGTGTCGGCGCCGCCCGCGAGCACCGGGGCGATCTGGTCGAGGCGGTCGACCTCGACCTCGAGGTGCGCGGTGTGCGGCATCCGCTCGCGCGCGTCGCGGAGCGCCGTGGCCAGGTCGGCGCCGCCCGCGGTGAGCACCGCGAGGTGGTTGTCCTTGGCCATGATCGCATCGGAGAGCGAGCGCCGGTGGTTGCGTCCGCCGCCGTCGCGGACGGCCTGCCGTTCGAGGCTGCGCAGGCCGGGGGTGGTCTTGCGGGTGTCGACGATGCGTGCGCGAGTGCCCGCGACGGCGTCGACGTAGCGTGCCGTGAGCGTCGCGACTCCCGACATCCGCTGCACCAGGTTGAGCGCGACACGCTCGGCGCGCAGGATGCCGCGCGCCGGGCCGTGCACGCGCGCGAGCACGTCGCCCGCCGCGAACCGCTCGCCGTCGTCGGCGACCACGTCGACCTCGATCGCCGCGTCGACCAGCCGGAACGCCGCCTCGACGACGCGCGCGCCGCTGAACACGCCGGGCTCGCGCGCCACCAGCTCGGCCGTGGCCGCCGCCGACTCGGGGATGAGCGTCTCGCCCGTGAGGTCGCCCCACGGCGCGTCCTCGTCGAGCGCCATGAGCGCGACGCGCTCGATCTCGCGGGGTTCGGTCATCAGGCGGCCTCTCGTTCGGGCTCGGCGACGGATGCCGCGTCGGTGCGCGTGTGCGCGCCGACGCTGCAGGTGCGGGCGAGCGCGGCGGCCACGGTGAGGCGCGCGAGCTCGAGCAGGTTGCGGTCTTCCGCGGAGCGGCGGTCGACGGGCTCGGGTGCGTGCCATCCGTCGAGCCGAGCGGATGCCGCGGCGAGCCCCTTCGCGTCGCGCTCGAGTCCGACCTGGTCCCACATGAGCTGCTGCAGCTCGCCCCGGTCCACCGCCGCGCTCGCGCCCGACGCGGTCGTGCCGTCCATCCCGGCGGATATACGATCCACCACCCCGTCGATCCCGGCCTCGTCACCGGCGCGTCGGATCGTATATCCGCCGATCTGGACGGGGGCGGTACCGGCCGGGGCGGCGGGGGCCGTGGCGCGGGTGGGAAGGGACGGCGCGGCCGCCAGGTCACGGGCGGCGCGCTCGGCGAACACGGCACCCTCGAGCAGCGAGTTCGAGGCGAGCCGGTTCGCCCCGTGCACGCCCGTGCGGGCGACCTCGCCCACGGCCCAGAGGCCGGGCAGGCTCGTGCGGCCGTCGAGGTCGGTGACGACGCCGCCCATGGCGTAGTGCGCGGCGGGCACCACGGGGACGGGCTCGCGCGACCAGTCGAAGCCCGCCGCTCGGCACGCGGCATCGATGCCCGGGAACCGGGCGGCGAGCCGCTCGGCGCCGAGGTGCGTCGCGTCGAGCCCGACCGGGACGCCGCCCTGTTCGGCCATGCGTCGCCACACGGCGCGCGCGACGACGTCGCGCGGCGCGAGCTCGGCCCGCGGATCGACGTCGAGCAGGAATCGGCGGCCCGCGGCATCGCGCAGCACCGCGCCCTCGCCGCGGACGGCCTCGGAGATGAGCGGCGTGCCGGGGACCGCGAGCGCGGTCGGGTGGAACTGCACGAACTCGAGGTCGGCGACCTCGGCGCCCGCGCGCGCGGCCGCGGCGACTCCGTCGCCGGTCGCGACATCGGGGTTCGTCGTATGCCGGTACAGGCATCCGGCGCCGCCGGTCGCGAGCACGACCGCGTCGGCGCGCAGCTCGCGGGGCGCGCCATCCGCCCGGTCGCCGGGCACGACCCGGATGCCGACGACACGGCCGTGCTCGACCACGAGATCGGCGAGCGTCGTGTGCTCGAGCACGCGAACGGCACGACGTCGGACGGTGGCGACGAGTGCGGCCTGGATGGCCGCCCCCGTGCGATCGCCACCGGCGTGGAGGATGCGCGCACGGGAATGCGCCGCCTCGAGGCCCCGAGCCAGCCCGGACTCGTCGCGGTCGAACGCGACGCCGAAGCGGATGAGGTCGCGGATGCGCGCCGGACCGTCGTCGGTGAGCACGCGCACCGCGGCCGCCTCGCTGAGGCCCGCGCCGGCGGCGATCGTGTCGGCCGCGTGGCGCGACGCCGCGTCGCCCGCGAAGATCGCCGCGGCGATGCCGCCCTGCGCCCACGGCGTCGCGCCGTCGCCGATCGCCGCCTTCGTCACCACGGAGACGTCGCAGCCCGCCTCGGCGGCCCGGATCGCCGTCCACAGCCCCGCGATGCCGGAGCCGACGACGAGCACGCGGGTCATGTCAGGCCCCGACCGGCGCGCCCGCGGCATCGGCCGCCCGCGCACGGCTCGCCGCCGCGATCGTCGAGCCCGCGGGAACCGGCACCGAGGCCGGCGGCTTGGCCGCGAGCATGCGCTCGAGCGCCACGCGCGCGGGCTCGGCGACGTCGTCATCCACCTCGATGCGGTTCACGACCCGGCCCGCGACGAGCTCCTCGAGCACCCACGCGAGGTAGCCCGGGTGGATCCGGTACATCGTCGAGCACGGGCACACCACCGGGTCGAGGCAGAAGATGGTGTGCTCGGGGTGCTCGGCGGCGAGGCGCTGCACGAGGTTGATCTCGGTGCCGATGGCGAAGGTCGAGCCGGCCGGCGCCGCCTGGATGGCCTTGACGATGAAGTCGGTCGACCCCGCGGCATCGGCCGCGTCGACGACCGGCATCGGGCACTCGGGATGCACGATGACCTGCACGCCAGGGTGCTCGGCGCGGGCCTGCGCGATCTGCTCGACCGTGAAGCGCTTGTGCACCGAGCAGAACCCGTGCCACAGGATGACGCGGGCGTCCTGCAGCTCCTCGGCCGTGCTGCCGCCGAGCGGCTTACGCGGGTTCCACATGGGCATGGCCTCGAGCGGCACGCCCATGGCCTTCGCGGTGTTGCGGCCGAGGTGCTGGTCGGGGAAGAACAGCACGCGCCGCCCGCGCTCGAACGCCCACTCCAGCACGGTCGTCGCGTTCGACGAGGTGCAGACGATGCCGCCGTTGCGGCCGACGAAGCCCTTGAGCGCCGCCGACGAGTTCATGTAGGTGACGGGGATGACGGGCACCCGGCCCGACGCGTCGGTCGCCGTCAGGTCGCCGTAGACCTCCTCGAGCTGCTCCCAGCACTCCTCGACGCTCGACGTGTCGGCCATGTCGGCCATCGAACAGCCGGCGGCGAGGTTCGGCAAGATCACGGCCTGGTCGGGGCGCGAGAGCATGTCGGCGGTCTCAGCCATGAAGTGCACGCCGCAGAACACGATGGCCTCGGCGGCGGGCCGGGTCATCGCCGCGTTCGCGAGCTGGAACGAGTCGCCCGTGAAGTCGGCGTGCTGCACGACCTCGTCGCGCTGGTAGAAGTGGCCGAGCACGACCACGCGGTCGCCGAGCGTGGCCTTCGCGGCGCGGATGCGCTCGTCGAGCTCGGTGCCGGACGCCTCCCGGTACTCGGACGGCAGGGCGCCCTGGCGGGGCGAGCCGGTGGGGATCACGTCGCCCATCGACGAGCCCGGTCCGTAGCCGACCGGCCCGCGGTCGAACTCCCAGGGGCCCTTCGCGAGGTCGGGCGTGCAGGTCGAGCCCGCCGTGGACCCGGTCGTGATGAGCCGGATGGCGCGGTCGACGGATGCCGCCGCGCGCGTGGCGTCGCCGGTGGCGGGTGCGGTGACGGGCAGGGTGGTGCTCATTCCGGGGTGTCCTTGCTGTCGGTGCCGGGTCGAGGATCGGTGGTGGCGGATGCCGCGTCGCGCGGCGCCGCAGGCGCCGGTGAGGGCGGCGCCGCGGGGGAGTGGGCGGGATCGAAGCGGTAGAGCGCCGGCGGGCGATGCCGCGTGCCGGACAGTCGCTCGCCGGTGTCGACGAGCGTGCCGGAGGCCTCGACCGTGCGGCGGAAGTTGGCCGGGTCGAGGCGGCGACGCAGCACGGCCTCGTGCACGCCCCGGAGCTCGGCCATCGTGAACCGCTCGGGCAGCAGCGCGTGCGCGATGCGCGAGTACTCGAGCTTGGTGCGCAGCCTCGTGAGCGCGTAGTCGATGATCGCGGCGTGGTCGAAGGCCAGGTCGGGCAGGTCGTCCTCGTCGAACCATCGGACGTTCTCGTCGGAGACGGCCCGCTCGACCTCGTCGGAGTGCACGAGCGCCCAGTACACGACCGACACGACGCGCTCGCCGGGCGAGCGGTCGGGCTCGCCGAAGGTGTAGAGCTGCTCGAGGTAGCGGGGAGCGAGGCCCGTCGTCTCGGCGAGCGTGCGTGCGGCGGCGGCGGCGAGCGACTCGTCGACGGGGAGCCACCCGCCGGGGAGCGCCCAGCGGCCGAGTCCGGGCTCGCGCAGCCGCCGGACGAGCGGGATCCTCAGGCTGGGGCGAACGGCGCCGTCGCCGTCGGCCTCGGGCGAGATGGCGAAGATGACGGTGGAGACGGCCAGGCGCGCCTGCGCGTCGTGCTGCGACATCCGCTCGCCTCTCGCTCGAACGACCACTCAGAGTCACGCCGACTCTAAGTCACGATGCCGACAGCTTACAGTCACGGTGACCCGAACGCGAATCGTGTGACGCACCCTGTAGACTGCGAGCACAATCGCATACCGGGCCATCGACGCATCGCGGGAGAGCCGGCACCATCCGGCACCGAAGGAGCAAGCCTCCCCGCCAATCTCTCAGGTCGCATCACCGCGATGACGAGGCCGACTCTGGAAAGCGGATGACGCGCAGGCGCCATCCCGCCGAAGGTGAAAGCACAGCTCCCCACGGGCGCGATGCGAAGCTCTCAGGCCCATGACAGAGGGGGAGTTCTCGAGCGGCGCACCGCCGCGCCATCCGCGCGATCCTGGAGAACTCGTGACCGACGCAACCGGCACCACCACCGACCCCGGCACCACCGAGCGACGCAGTCCCCTCGACGAGGTGCACCGTTCCGAGGGCGCCTCGTTCACCGACTTCGCCGGCTGGCAGATGCCGGTGCGCTATTCGAGCGACCTCGCCGAGCACCACGCCGTGCGACAGCACGCGGGCCTCTTCGACCTGTCGCACATGGGCGAGATCGTGGTCGTCGGGCCCGAGGCCGCCGCGTCGCTCGACTACGCGCTCGCCGGCAAGCTGTCGGCCATCGCCGAGGGCCAGGCGAAGTACTCGCTCCTGCTCGGCCGCGACGGCGGCGTCATCGACGATCTCGTCGTCTACCGCACCGGCGCCGACCGCTACATGGTCGTGGCGAACGCGTCGAACCGCGAGGTCGTCGCCGAGGAGCTCCGCAGCCGCACCGCGCCGTTCGAGACCGAGGTGTTCGACGAGTCCGACGACATCGCGCTCATCGCGCTGCAGGGTCCCGACGCGCTCGAGGTGCTGCAGCAGACCGAGGGGTTCGGCATCGACGGCCCCGGCAACGACGGCGAGGACTTCGTCGACGCGGTCGCCGCGCTCAAGTACTACCGGGCCATCCCGGCCACGTGGGAGGGCGAGCCCGTGCTCGTCGCGCGCACCGGGTACACCGGCGAGGACGGCTTCGAGCTCTACGTCGCGCCCGACCGCGCGAAGCGACTCTGGGAGGCGCTGCGCGAGACCGGCGGGCCCCGCGTCGTGCCGTGCGGGCTCGCGAGCCGCGACACGCTGCGCCTCGAGGCGGGCATGCCGCTCTACGGGCACGAGCTGAGCCGCGACATCCTGCCGGTGCAGGCCGGCCTGGGCCGCGTCGTCGCCCTCGCCAAGGAGGGCGACTTCGTCGGGCGGTCCGCGATCGAGCAGGGGCCGGCCGAGGGCGCGCCCGTGCTCGTCGGGTTGGCCGCCGAGGGGCGCCGCGCGCCGCGCGCCGGCTACGCCGTGTTCGACGGCGACGGCGACGACGCCCGCGAGGTCGGCGAGGTCACCTCCGGCGCGCTCTCGCCCACGCTCGGGCACCCCGTGGCGATGGCGTTCGTGTCGCCCGAGCTGTCGGAGCCGGGCACCCGCCTGTTCGTCGACGTCCGCGGCACGCGCGTCGCGGCATCCGTCAGGGCCCTGCCGTTCTACAAGCGCGGCGCCTGAGCGCCCCGACCACGACCGCACCGCACCGCACCGCACGACACCAGAGGAGCATCCGATGACCGACCAGGCCGAGCTGCAGTACACCGCCGAGCACGAATGGGTGAAGGTCGATGGCGAGACCGTCACCATCGGCATCACCGACTACGCCGCCGAGAAGCTCGGCGACGTCGTCTACGTCGACCTGCCGTCCGCGGGCACCGCCATCACCGCCGGCACCGTCGTCGGTGAGATCGAGTCGACCAAGTCGGTCGGCGAGCTGTTCGCGCCGGTCGACGGCGAGGTCGTCGAGTCGAACCAGGCCGTCGTCGACTCGCCCGAGCTCGTCAACAGCGACCCGTTCGGCGAGGGATGGCTCATCAAGGTGACCGCCGCGTCGCTGCCGACGCTCCTCAGCCACGACGAGTACCGCGCCCTCACGGGCGAGTAGGTCTCGTACGCGGGCCGCGCCCGCTCCTCGACCGACGAACACAAGGAAGACGATGACCGCCAGCACCTCCCCGGCCTTCGACGTCGACGCCTTCGGGCGCCGGCACATCGGCACCACCCCGCGCGACCACGAGTGGATGCTCGCCGCGCTCGGCTACGACTCGCTCGACGCGCTCATGGATGCCGCGGTGCCGACCGCCATCCGCATGCACGAGGTGCTCGACTCGGTGATCCCGCCCGCCGCGACCGAACGCGACGCGCTCGCCGAGCTGCGGGAGCTCGCCGACGCGAACACCGTGCGGACGTCGATGATCGGCCTCGGGTACTCGGGCACCATCACGCCGGCCGTGATCCAGCGGAACGTGCTCGAGAACCCGAGCTGGTACACGGCGTACACGCCGTATCAGCCCGAGATCTCGCAGGGCCGCCTCGAGGCGATCATCAACTTCCAGACGATGGTCGCCGACCTCACCGGGCTCGACACCGCCAACGGGTCGATGCTCGACGAGGGCACCGCCGTCGTCGAGGGCATGCTGCTCGCCCGCCGCGCGTCGAAGAACCGCTCGAACCGGTTCGTGGTCGACGCCGACGCGCTGCCCCAGACCCGGGCGCTGCTGGAGTCGCGTGCCAGCGCGGTCGGCATCGAGCTCGTCGTGACCGACCTCGACGAGACGACGGATGTCGCCGCCCTCGGCGAGCACTTCGGGCTCTTCGTCCAGTACCCCGGCGCCTCCGGCCGCGTGTGGAACCCGTCGCGGCTCATCGCCGCCTCGAAGGAGCAGGGCGCGCTCGCGGTCGTCGCCGCCGACCTGCTCGCGATGGCGCTGCTGACCAGCCCAGGCGAGCTCGGGGCGGATGTCTCGGTCGGCACGTCGCAGCGCTTCGGCGTGCCCATGGGGTTCGGCGGGCCGCACGCCGGCTACATGGCCGTGCGGAAGGGACTCGAGCGCCAGTTGCCCGGCCGGCTCGTGGGCGTCTCGCAGGATGCCGCGGGCCATCCCGCCTACCGGCTCAGCCTGCAGGCGCGCGAGCAGCACATCCGCCGCGAGAAGGCGACCTCGAACATCTGCACCGCGCAGGTTCTCCTTGCCGTGATGGCGTCGATGTACGCGGTGTACCACGGGCCCCGGGGCATCCGGCACATCGCGGTCTCGACGGCGGCGAAGGCGAAGGCGCTCGCCGACGCGCTGACCGGATTCGGACTCGCGCTCGAGCACGAGGCGTACTTCGACGCGATCCGCGTGCACGTGCCCGGCCTCGCCGCGAACGTCGTCGCGCGCGGGCGCGAGCTCGGGCTGAACCTGTGGGAGGCCGATGAGGCCACTGTGCACGTCGCCGTCGACGAGACCACCACGGCCGACGAGCTCTCGCGCGTCGTCGAGGCCTTCGGGTTCGACCCGCGCCTCGAGGTGCCGGTCTCGCTCCGCGAGCTGCCCGGGAGCCTGCCCGAGGGGCTGCGCCGCACCTCGGCCTACCTCGAGCACCCGGTGTTCAACTCGCACCACTCCGAGACGCAGATGATGCGGTACCTCAAGCAGCTCGCCGACCGCGACTACGCGCTCGACCGCGGCATGATCCCGCTCGGCTCGTGCACCATGAAGCTCAACGCCGCGACCGAGATGCAGGCCGTCACGTGGCCCGAGTTCGCGAACCTGCACCCGTTCGCGCCCGAAGCCGACGTGCGCGGCTCGTTGGGCCTCATCGAGCAGCTCGAGAGCTGGCTCGCCGAGGTCACGGGCTACGACACCGTCTCGCTGCAGCCGAACGCCGGCAGCCAGGGCGAGCTCGCGGGCCTGCTCGCCATCCGCGGCTACCACCTCGCCAACGGCGACACCGAGCGCGACGTGTGCCTCATCCCGTCGAGTGCGCACGGCACCAACGCGGCCTCGGCGGTGCTCGCGGGCATGCGGGTCGTCGTGGTCGCGTGCGACGAGCTCGGCAACGTCGACCTCGGCGACCTGCGGGCGAAGATCGCCGACCACGCCGAGCGCATCGCCGCGCTCATGATCACCTACCCGTCGACGCACGGCGTGTATGAGCACGACGTCAAGGACATCACCCAGGCCGTGCACGACGCCGGCGGCCAGGTCTACATCGACGGCGCGAACCTCAACGCGCTGCTCGGCTTCGCCCGGTTCGGCGACGTCGGCGGGGATGTCTCGCACCTCAACCTGCACAAGACCTTCTGCATCCCGCATGGCGGAGGCGGGCCGGGCGTCGGCCCGGTCGCGGCGAAGGCGCACCTCGCGCCCCACCTGCCCGGCCACCCGATGGCGCAGCGCGCCGACCACGCCGGCGGCGTGACCCACGACGGCGGCCCCGTCTCGGCGGCGCCGTACGGCAGCCCGTCGATCCTGCCGATCTCCTGGGCCTACGTCCGGATGATGGGCGCCGAGGGCCTCAAGCAGGCGACCGCGACCGCGGTGCTGGCGGCGAACTACGTCGCGGCACGCCTGCGCGACCACTTCCCGGTGCTCTACACCGGCGAGAACGGGCTCGTCGCGCACGAGTGCATCCTCGACCTGCGCCCGCTCACGGCCGAGACCGGCGTCACGGTCGACGACGTCGCGAAGCGCCTCATCGACTACGGCTTCCACGCGCCGACCATGTCGTTCCCCGTCGCGGGCACGCTCATGGTCGAGCCGACCGAGTCGGAGGACCTCGCCGAGCTCGACCGCTTCGTCGAGGCCATGATCGCGATCAAGGCGGAGGCCGACGCGGTGGGCCGCGGCGAGTGGCCGGCCGACGACAACCCGCTGCGCAACGCGCCGCACACGGCGGAGTCGGTCATCGCGGGGGAGTGGACGCACCCGTACACGCGCGAGCAGGCGGTCTACCCGGTGCACTCGCTGGTGCGCACCAAGTACTGGGCGCCGGTGCGCCGGATCGACCAGGCGTACGGCGACCGCAACCTGGTGTGCGCCTGCCCGCCGATCGAGGCGTTCGCGTAGCGGACGCCTCGATGGAGAGCGCAGCGGCATCGCGCCGTGACATCGTCACGGCGTTCGCGTAGCGGACGCCTCGATGGAGAGCGCAGCGGCATCGCGCCGTGACATCGTCACGGCGTTCGCGTAGCGGACGCCTCGATGGAGAGCGCA
>NZ_JBVHVX010000021.1:67120-99583 GCF_055564615.1 Agromyces sp. NPDC029043
ACGCAGCGGCATCAACGCCGTGACATCGTCACGGCGTTCGCGTAGCGGACGCCTCGGCGGGATCACACCCCGGCCGGGCGCGGTCGGGCCGGCTGCGGCGCGGCGTGGCGGCCGCGCTCGCGGTACACCACGCGCGGCCTGACGGATGCCGCGGCCGCGCGTCGGGCGAGCGCGCGATCGCGCGCCTGCGCGACCTCGGTCTCGTCGGCGCGGTGGCGACGGTCGGTGGCGCGGGCGGCGAGTCCGCCGGCGGCGATGGCGTGTGCGAGGTCCATGGTGGTCGTCTCCGATGTCCGGCCGTTCCCCTGACGGCGGGGTCCATGCTCGCGAGGTCGGCGACCTGCCGGATCCGGGCCCTCCCGCGCCCCCGGCCCGGGAGTACACTGAGGTTCTCTCGCACTAGGGGGTGCGCGCATGGTCTCGGTGGATCTCGTCGCCGCGTTCGCGACGATCGCCTTCGTCGGCGTGATGGTGGGCTGCACGCTCGCCGGGTCGGCCTCGCACGGCCTGCAACGACGGGCCGGGCTCGTCGAACGGCGGAACCCCGCCCTCGCGGAGGCGCTGCGTCGCGCCGACGCGATGAGCGACCTCCGCATGTCGGGCGGTCTCACCGGCATGGAGGCCTTCTCGCCGGTGTGCACCCCGAGCCGCCGCAGCTGGATCGACGGCGCGCGCATCCGCGCCGCCGACTCCGACCTCCGCTTCGAGCCCCCCGAGGAGACGCTGCCGCCGCTTCCCGCGACCGTCGTCGCGCTCGCGCAGGGCCGGCACGTCGCCGAGACGTCGAGGGTGCGCCATCCGTCGGCCCGTCCCGCCGAGCCCGCCGAACCTCAGCTCGCGGGTGGCGCGAAGAGCGAGGGCCACAGCGCCACCGCGAGCGGGTAGCCGACGAACGACACGATGTCGAGGAGCCAGTGCGCGATGACGAGCGGCATCGTGCGACCCCATCTCGTGTAGGCCCAGCCGAACACGACGCCCATGACGGCGTTGCCGACGAACGCGCCGAAGCCCTGGTAGAGGTGGTACGTGCCGCGCAGCAGCGCGCTCGAGAGGATGGTCGCCCACGGCCCGACGCCCAGCTCCCGAAGCCGCGTGAAGAGGTAGCCGACCGCGATGACCTCCTCGACCAGCGCTGCCCTCAGTGCGGCGAGCACGAGGATCGGGACCGTCCACCAGTGCGCGTCGAGCGGCTGCGGCACGACCGCGACGGTGAAGCCGAGCGCCCGCCCCGCGGCGTAGAGGGCGAGGCCGGGCACGCCGATCGCGGCGGCGAGGAACAGGCCGGATGCGGCATCCCGCCCGGGTCGGGTGAGGTCGAGGCCGATCCGCCGGAACGGGTCGCGCCCCGGCTGCCACAGGAGGTAGAGCGCGAGGGCGACGACCGCGAGCCCGAACACCACGTCGAGGAACTGGTAGGTGAAGTCGAGCCACTCGCGAGCCGACCGCGACTGATTGAGCGCGGCGCTCTGCTGGCCGAGCGGCCGTTCGTCGGTGACACGGCCGATGATCGAGACGACGGAGTAGACGGCGGAGGCGCCCAGGGACAGGGCGAGCACGATCGCGACCTCGATGCGCAGACGACGTGCCCAGGGCATGCGGCAATCCTCGCATGCACGCGCGAACGCAAGATTCGTGCGTCGCCGCGTGCTCATATGCGCACCGAGTCGGTCGTAGGTTGCGCCTCGGTAACGGTTCCGAGATGAAGTTTGTTCGGCTCGAACCCGCTTATAGTCTCGATTCACCTACCAGCGCCCCCTCGTTCGACCACGAAATCGCGCGAGCGTGCGCTCATCTCACAGGAGGAACATTGAAGATCAAGAGATTCGGCGTTGCCGCCGTTGCTCTTGCAGCGGCCGGCGTCCTGACGCTGGCCGGATGCTCGACCGGCAGCGAGCCCGCCGCACCCGAGGGCGACTCGGCTGCGATCGTCACGGTCAACAACACCGAGCCCCAGAACCCGCTGGTCACGACCAACACCAACGAGGTGGGCGGCGGCCTGGTGCTGCAGAACATCTTCGCCGGACTCGTGTACTACGAGGCAGACGGCTCCGCGCAGAACGACGTCGCCGAGTCGATCGAGACCGAAGACGCGCAGACCTACACGATCAAGATCCGCGAGGGCCTGACCTTCACCAACGGCGACCCGGTCAACGCCGAGTCGTTCGTGAAGGCTTGGAACTACGGTGCCGCGCTCGACAACGCGCAGCTCTCGAGCTACTTCTTCGAGAGCATCGAGGGCTTCAGCTACGACGAGAACGTCGAGGAGCTCTCGGGCCTCGAGGTCGTCGACGACCTCACCTTCACCGTCACGCTCAAGCAGCCCGAGTCCGACTTCCCGCTGCGACTCGGCTACACGGCGTACTTCCCGCTGCCCGAGGCGGCGTGGGAGGACATCGACGCGTTCGGCGAGAACCCGATCGGCAACGGCCCGTACATGATGGACGGCGAGGGTGCCTGGGCCCACAACGAGCGCATCGACCTCGTCAAGAACGAGGACTACGACGGTCCGCGCGAGGCGCAGAACGGCGGGATCGACATGATCCTGTACGCCAGCACCGACGCCGCGTACGCCGACCTGCAGGGCGGCAACCTCGACATCCTCCAGGACGTCCCCGACAGCGCGCTGCAGACCTTCGAGACCGAGTTCGAGGGCCGTTCGGTGAACCAGCCGGGTGCTGCGAACGCCACCATCACGATCCCCGAGCGGCTCCCGCACTTCAGCGGTGACGAGGGCAAGCTGCGTCGTGCCGCGATCTCGCACGCGATCGACCGCGAGGAGATCACCGACGTGATCTTCAACGGCACGCGTACCCCGGCCAAGGACTTCACCTCGCCCGTCATCGACGGCTACTCCGAGGACATCCCCGGCTCCGAGGTGCTCGAGTTCGACCCCGAGCTCGCCAAGGAGCTCTGGGCGCAGGCTGACGCCATCGCCCCGTGGTCGGGCAGCTTCGAGCTCGCCTACAACGCCGACGGCCCCAACCAGGGCTGGGTCGACGCGGTCGCCAACCAGCTGAAGAACAACCTCGGCATCGAGGCCGCGGGTGCTCCGGTGCCCACGTTCGCCGAGCTCCGCACGTCGGTCACCGAGCGCACCATCCAGACGCCGTTCCGCACCGGCTGGCAGTTCGACTACCCGTCGATGTTCAACGGCCTCGGGCCGCTGTACGGCACGGGCGCCGGTTCGAACGACGGCGACTACTCGAACCCCGAGTTCGACACGCTCCTCGACGAGGGCGCTTCGGCGACCGACGTCCAGGAGGGCATCGAGAAGTTCCAGCAGGCGCAGGAGATCCTCTTCGAGGACCTCCCCGTCATCCCGCTCTGGTACACGAACGGCATGGGCGCCTGGGGCGAGCAGGTCGACAACGTGGAGTTCGGCTGGGACACCTGGCCGATCCTGCACCAGGTCACCAAGAGCGAGTAGTTCTCGTTCCGGGGCGGCTCGGGGTTAGACTCTGAGGCGCCCGTGGGGGGGGGGGGGGGGGGGCCGGCCCCCCCCCCCCCCCCCCCCCCCCCCACTCCCACGTATCCCCGCGGTGCACGGCCGATCGGCGTAGCATCGTGTGGACGAACTCGCAAACGGTGAGGTTTCTTCAACATGTCAACATCCACGAACCGGCGGGCCTGATCGATGGCCGGCTATATCGTGCGCCGAGTGCTCCAGGCGATCCCTGTCCTGCTCGGCACCACCTTCCTGATCTACTTCATGGTCTTCGCGATGCCGGGCGATCCGATCGTCGCGCTCTTCGGTGAGAAGACGCCGCCGCCCGCGGTCGTCGAGCAGCTGCGCGAGCGCTACCACCTCGACCAGCCCTTCATCGTGCAGTACCTGCTGTTCCTCGGCGGCATCTTCCGCGGCGACCTCGGCGTCACCTTCACGGGCCAGCCGGTCTCCGAGATCCTCGCGCAGACGTTCCCGGTGACCCTCCGCCTCGCGCTGCTCTCGACGATCTTCCTGATGGTCGGCGGCATCCTCGTCGGCCTCATCTCGGGTCTGCGCAAGGGTGGCATCTTCGACGCGAGCGCCCTCGTCGTGAGCCTCATCTTCATCTCGCTGCCGATCTTCGTCGTGGCGTTCGCAGCCCAGTACATCTTCGCCATCCAACTCGGATGGTTCCGAACCACGGTCGGCGTCGGAGCGCCGTGGGAAGACCTGATCCTGCCCGCGATCGTGCTCGCGACGGCGAGCTTCGCGCAGATCGTCCGACTGACGAGGGCGTCGGTCATCGAGACGGATACGCAGGACTTCGTTCGCACCGCCGCGAGCAAGGGCCTCTCCCGCAACCGCATCGTGCCCATCCACATCCTTCGCAACTCGCTCATCCCCGTCGTCACCTATCTCGCCGTCGACTTCGGCGTGCTCATGGTCGGCGCGACGGTCACGGAGGGCATCTTCAACGTGCCCGGCGTCGGCCGGACCCTCTACCAGGCGATCATCCGAGGTGAGGGGCCCACCGTGGTCTCCTTCGTGACCGTCATGGTGCTGATCTACCTCGTGGTGAACCTGCTGGTGGATCTGCTGTACGCCGTTCTCGACCCGAGGATCCGCTATGCCAAGTAACACCCGACCCACGCAGGCGCACTACGTCGCGCCGCTCGAAGAGACGCCGCTCGTCGCCATCGACACCGTCAAGGCCGAGGGCAAGCCCTCGAACCTCTGGTCCGACGCGTGGCGCGACGTCCGCAAGCGCCCCATGTTCTGGATCTCGGTGGTGCTCATCCTCATCGTCGTGATCGTCGCCCTGTTCCCTGGCTGGTTCACCCAGGTGCCGCCGAACAACGACTGCCAGCTGTCCAACAGCAACGGCGGCCCGCAGCCCGGGCATCCGCTCGGTTTCACCAAGCAGGGCTGCGACATCTACTCGCGCATCATCCACGGCACGTCGACCTCGCTCTCGGTCGGGATCATCGTGACCGCGCTCGTCGCCATCCTCGGCATCATCTTCGGCGGCCTGGCCGGCTTCTACGGCGGCTGGATCGACTCGGTGCTCTCGCGCCTCGGCGACATCTTCTTCTCGATCCCCTACATCCTCGCGGCCGTGGTCATCATGTCGGTGCTCTCGCAGTACGCGAACGTGTGGGTCATCTCGCTGGCCATCGGCATCTTCGCCTGGCCGGCGACGGCCCGTGTGCTGAGAGCCGAGATCCTCAGGGTGAAGAACGCCGACTTCGTCATGGCGGCCACCGCCCTGGGCGTGTCGCCGTTCCGCATTCTGCTCCGCCACGTGCTGCCGAACTCGATCGCGCCCGTCATCGTCATCACGACGATCTCGCTGGCGTCGGCCATCGTCGCCGAGGCGACGCTGTCGTTCCTCGGCGTCGGGCTGCCGTCGTCGACCATGTCGTGGGGCAACGACATCAGCCAGGCGCAGACCGACATCCGGACCGCGCCGCAGACGCTGATCCTGCCCTCCATCGCGCTGTCGGTGACCGTGCTGAGCTTCATCATGCTCGGCGAGGTCGTCCGCGACGCGCTCGACCCGAAGGCGAGGGCGCAGCGATGACCGATATCGTGAACGGAACCGACGTGCAGCAGACCGCGACCGGAGCCGAGGAGCGTCCGCTCCTCGAGATCAAGGACCTCGAGGTCGCCTTCAACACGCAGGAGGGCAAGGTCAAGGCCGTCGACGGCGTGAACATCACGCTCTACCGCGGCCAGAGCCTGGCCATCGTGGGCGAGTCCGGTTCGGGCAAGTCGACGACGGCGCACGCCATCATCAACCTGCTCCCGGGCACCGGCCACATCGCCGGCGGCAGCATCCGCCTCGACGGCCAGGAGATCTCCACGGCGTCCAAGAAGGACATGGAGGCCATTCGCGGCCGCAAGATCGGCTTCGTGCCGCAGGACCCGATGTCGAACCTGAACCCCGTGTGGTCCATCGGCTTCCAGGTCGAGGAGGGCATCAAGGCCAACGGCATCGCGTCCGGTCGCAAGGAGGTCAAGGCCCGCGCGATCGAGGTGCTGAAGCAGGCCGGCCTGAAGGATGCCGACCGCCGGCTGAAGCAGTTCCCGCACCAGTTCTCGGGCGGCATGCGCCAGCGCGTGCTCATCGGCATGGGGCTCGCGGCCGACCCGCAGCTGCTCATCGCCGACGAGCCCACGTCGGCGCTCGACGTGACGGTGCAGCGTGTCATCCTCGATCACCTCGAGTCGCTCACGCGCGAACTCGGCACCACGTTGCTGTTCATCACGCACGACCTCGGCCTGGCCGCCGAGCGTGCCGAGCAGCTCGTCGTCATGTACAAGGGCCGGGTCGTCGAGTCGGGTCCCTCGCTCGAGATCCTCCAGAACCCGCAGCACCCGTACACGCAGCGACTCGTCGCGGCCGCCCCGAGCCTCGCCTCGCGGCGCATCCAGGCGTCGGGCAGCGTGGCGGCGGCCGAGGCGTCGATGTCGGAGGATGCCGCGGCAGCCGCCGGTGACACGATCGACCTGATCGCCACCGCCGAGGCGCGGCACGAGGTGCTCGAGGCGGCCGAGGAGCAGCCGCCCGCGATCGTCGTCGAGGACCTGACCAAGGTCTTCAAGATCCGCGGTTCCGGCGACTTCACCGCCGTCGACAACGTGTCGTTCCAGATCCCGAAGGGCACGACCACGGCGCTCGTCGGCGAGTCGGGTTCGGGCAAGTCGACCGTGGCGAAGATGCTCCTGAAGCTCGAGGATGCCACCAGCGGCCGCATCGTCGTCGGCGGCAAGGACCTGGCCAAGCTCAGCGGCAAGGAGCTCTTCAGCCTGCGCAGCCGCATGCAGCCCGTCTTCCAGGACCCGTACGGCTCGCTGAACCCGCTCCGCAACATCGGCAACACGATCGCCGAGCCCCTCTCCACGCACAAGGTGGGCGACAAGACGTCGCGCCGGCAGCGCGTGTTCGAGCTGCTCGACCAGGTCTCCCTCCCGCGGACGCTGGTCGGCCGGTACCCGAACGAGCTCTCGGGCGGCCAGCGCCAGCGCATCGCGATCGCGCGGGCGCTCGCGCTCAAGCCCGAGATCGTCGTGCTCGACGAGGCCGTGTCGGCGCTCGACGTGCTCGTGCAGGCACAGATCCTGCGCCTGCTCGCCGACCTGCAGTCCGAGCTCGGCCTCACCTACCTCTTCATCACCCACGACCTCGCGGTCGTGCGCGTCATCGCCGACAACGTCTGCGTGATGCAGAAGGGACGCATCGTCGAGGCGGCGGCGACCGACGAGGTCTTCGACAACCCGACCGAGCAGTACACGAAGGACCTGCTCGCAGCCATCCCCGGCGCGAGCCTGAAGCTCGGCGCGTAGGCGCGGAGCGATCCGACCTCGGACGCCCGGCATCCCCTGCGGATGCCGGGCGTCCGGCGTTTCCGCCGGACAGGGTAGGCTGGTCGGGCGCGAGCCGTCGTCACGGCCCACCGCGCTCCACCGACGCACATCCAGCGCCTCCCGCGCTGCCGAACCGCGCCCCGGTGCCCACGGCGACCGGCGGCCCCGCGAGGACCCACCATGGCCAAGGCCACCCGCAACGACCTGCGCAACGTCGCGATCGTCGCCCACGTCGACCACGGCAAGACCACGCTCGTCGACGCCATGCTCAAGCAGACCCACTCCTTCGCCGAGCACGCGCACGTCGACGAGCGCGCCATGGACTCCAACGAGCTCGAGCGCGAGAAGGGCATCACGATCCTCGCGAAGAACACCGCCGTCGAGTACAACGGTGCGCACGCGACATCCGGCCCGGTCACGATCAACGTCATCGACACCCCCGGTCACGCCGACTTCGGCGGCGAGGTCGAGCGCGGGCTCTCCATGGTCGACGGCGTCGTGCTGCTGGTCGACGCGTCCGAGGGCCCGCTGCCGCAGACGCGATTCGTGCTCCGCAAGGCGCTCGAGGCCCGCCTGCCCGTGATCCTGCTCGTCAACAAGACCGACCGGCCCGACGCGCGCATCGACGAGGTCGTCGCCGAGAGCCAGGACCTGCTGCTCGGCCTCGCCTCCGACCTCGCCGACGACGTGCCCGACCTCGACCTCGACGCGATCCTCGACGTGCCCGTCGTGTACGCCTCCGGCAAGGCCGGCCGCGCGTCGCACCACAAGCCCGAGAACGGCCAGCTGCCCGACTCGGAGGACCTCGAGCCGCTGTTCGAGGCGATCCTCCAGCACGTCCCCGCACCGACGTACGACGACGACGCGCCGCTGCAGGCGTGGGTGACCAACCTCGACGCCTCGCCGTTCCTCGGCCGTCTCGCGCTCCTGCGCGTCTTCAACGGCACCATCCGCAAGGGCCAGACGGTGGCGTGGGTGCGCCACGACGGTTCGCACTCGAACGTGCGCATCACCGAACTGCTGAAGACGAAGGCGCTCGAGCGCCACCCTGCCGAGGAGGCGGGTCCCGGCGACATCATCGCGGTCGCCGGCATCGAGGACATCACCATCGGCGAGACCCTCGCCGACCCCGACGACGTGCGCCCGCTCCCCGCGATCCACGTCGACGACCCCGCGATCTCGATGACGATCGGCACGAACACGTCGCCGATCGTCGGCAAGGTCAAGGGCCACAAGCTCACCGCTCGGATGGTCAAGGACCGCCTCGATCGCGAGCTCATCGGCAACGTCTCGCTCAAGGTGCTCGACATCGGCCGGCCCGACGCGTGGGAGGTGCAGGGTCGCGGCGAGCTCGCACTCGCGATCCTCGTCGAGCAGATGCGCCGCGAGGGGTTCGAGCTCACGGTCGGCAAGCCGCAGGTGGTCACGAAGCACGTAGACGGCAAGGTGCACGAGCCCTACGAGCACCTCACGATCGACGCGCCCGAGGAGTACCTCGGCGCGATCACCCAGCTCCTGGCCGCGCGCAAGGGCCGCATGGACGGCATGTCGAACCACGGCACGGGCTGGGTGCGCATGGAGTTCATCGTGCCGAGCCGGGGGCTCATCGGCTTCCGCACCGAGTTCCTCACGATCACGCGGGGCACCGGCATCGCCAACGCGATCTCGCACGGCTACGACGAGTGGGCCGGCGCGATCGTCACCCGCAACAACGGCTCGATCGTTGCCGACCGCGCGGGCGTCGTCACGCCGTTCGCGATCATCGCGCTCCAGGAGCGCATGACCTTCTTCGTGAACCCCACGGAGGAGGTCTACGAGGGCATGGTGATCGGCGAGAACTCGCGCAATGACGACATGGATGTGAACATCACCAAGGAGAAGAAGCTGACGAACATGCGTTCGTCGACGGCCGACACCTTCGAGTCGATGACGCCGTCGCGCCAGCTCACGCTCGAGGAGTGCCTGGAGTTCGCGCGCGAGGACGAGTGCGTCGAGGTCACGCCCGAGAAGGTGCGCATCCGCAAGGTCGAGCTCGACGCCACGGCACGCGCGCGTGCGGCCTCGCGGCTGAAGAAGCAGGGCTAGCCGGGCGGCGTCCCGGGGCCGCGGTACGGCCCCGGGGCCTCATGGAGATGGCCGATTGATGAACTTCCCAGAAATCGGCGCGTAAGGTGTGTCGGGTTCATTCGAAACGCATTGATTCGTTACGTAACCGTTACTCCTGAAACCCCCTTCCCCCACTTATGACCTTCCCCCAGCATGGCCGCCGCGCGGCCGCCCGCCCCTCGCTGCGCGCCTCGGGCCCCCGCCGATCCCGCACCTCCCAGCCCGACGCCGCCGCGGCGTCCGCCCAAGGAGACCGCCGAGCCGCCCGGGTCGCCGACCGCAGCACCCGCCGCTCCGCCGCCCCCACCCGCTCCGCCATGTCGCTCGCGGCCATGACCTTCGTCGGCGGCATGCTGCTCGCCACGAGCGTCCCCGCGCTCGCCGTGAACGCGACCGACACCGAGGTCCGCGCGTCCGTCTACGCCCCTGCCGAGGACACGCTGACCCTGCGCTCCCAGACGCTCGACGTCGGCTCCGAGGTCGCCCTCGCCGCGATCGACGCGGAGGCGTGGTCGGTCGAGGCGGCTCCGCCGCCCATCGAGTCGAGCGTCGCCGGCGTCGGCGAGGTCTCCCTCATCGAGGCGCCCCGCGTCGTCTGGCCGGTCGACCCGTCGCGCATCAGCGACGGCTTCGGCCCGCGCAGCGCGCCGTGCGGCGGGTGCTCGACGAACCACGACGGTATCGACTTCAACCCCGGCGCCGGTGCGCCGATCGTCTCCCTCGCCGACGGCATCGTCATCACGGCGACCGAGTCGGGCGGCGGGTTCGGCGCCTACGTCGAGATCCAGCACAACATCGGCGGCGAGCTCGTCACGTCGCTGTACGCGCACCAGCAGTACGGCTCGATCCAGGTCTCGGTCGGCCAGCGCGTCACCGCCGGCCAGCTGATCGGCGCGGTCGGTTCCACCGGCCAGTCGACCGGCCCGCACCTGCACCTCGAGATGTACGGCGCCGACGGCGTCCGCTTCGACGGCCTGGCCTGGCTGCAGGCGAACGTCACCGGCTGAGCCGGCCCGCCGCGCTTCAGCCTCCGCTGAAGCGCGGCTCGCGCTTGTCGAGGAAGGCCGCAACGCCCTCGCGCATGTCGTCGGTGCGGAACGCATCCTCGAAGCCGGCGACCTCGAGCTCGCTCGCCGTCGCCGTGGGGGTGCCGGCGGCCTGCACGAGCACGCGCTTGGCGAGCGCGACCGCGGTCCACGCGTTCTCGGCCACCTCGGCGATCGTCGCGCGGGCGCCGTCGAGGAGCGCGGCGCGATCGGGGAACCGTCGTGCGACGAGTCCGGCCGACTCCGCCTCGGCGGCATCGATGCGACGGCCCGTGTAGATCAGCTCCTTCGCGAGCGCGAGGCCGACCGCGCGGGGGAGTCGGACCGTGCCGCCGAAGCCCGGGATGAGTCCGAGGCGCACCTCGGGCTGGCCGAAGGCCGAGGCATCCGTCGCGTAGATCAGGTCGCAGGCGAGCGCGAGCTCGAGACCGCCGCCGAGGGCGAAGCCGTCGACGCACGCGATCACCGGCGCCGGGAACCCCTCGATCGTCGCGGCGACACGGTGGCCGAGCCTGGCGGCCTCGGCGCCCTGCTCGGGCGTGAGCTCGGAGAGCGAGCGGATGTCGGCACCCGCGACGAACGCCCGGCCGCCCTCGCCGAGGACGATCACCCCGCGGACGGCGTCACCCTCGGCCGCGAGCGCGTCGAACGCATCGGCGACGGCGCGCAGCACGTCGGGGGAGAGCGCGTTGAGCGCCTTCGGCCGATCGATCACGACCGTCGCCACGATGCCGTCGCGCTCGACGCGGACGGGCGGCGGGACGGTGTCGGTCACGGGCTGCTCGGTCATCCGGCTCTCCTTCCCGCGGCGCTGCGCCGCGCTCGCGACCACGCTACGCCATGGTCGGACGCAGGCGCCGCCGCTAGACTCGCGGGCATGCCTGCTCCCCGCCGCGGCCGTGCCGCCGCCCTGCTCACGGTCGCCGCCGTCGCGACCGCCCTCCTCACCGGCTGCGTCGGCAACCCCGTGGAGGACGTCGTGAACCAGGGCGTCGAGGATGCGGTCGAGGGCGCCACCGGCGGCGACGTCGAGCTCGGCGGCGAACTGCCCGCCGACTTCCCGGCGTCGGTGCCGGTCATCGACGGCACCATCGAGCTCGCGGGCGGCGCGGCCGGCGACACCGAGGGCTGGGTCGTGGTGCTCTCCTCCGACTCGTCCGATCCGCTGGCCGACGCGAAGTCGGCGCTCACGGGCGCGGGCTTCACCGAGGATGCGGCGCTCTCCGGCAACGCCGGAGGCGGCTCCGTCTACACCGACGGCGCGCACCTCGTGATCCTCGCCGGCGACGAGTCGACCGTCACCTACACGGTCACGCCGGCGCCCCCGTGAACGACGCGGCCTCGCGCGGCGACGGACGCACCCTCGGCTCGCGCATCGGGGTGCTCGCCATCGCCTTCGGCGTCGGGCTGGTCTACGGGGTGCTCGGCACCGTCGGCCACCGTCACGCGTGGCAGGTCGGCGAGGTGACCATCGCGTGGGGGATCGCGCTGGCGCTGGTCGGGGTGGCGGCGCTGCTCGTGGGGATCCGGCTCGTCGCGGGAGGCCGGGCGGCCTCGGCGGCCGCGGCCGCGGGCGTCGTCGCCGCGGCGGCGATCCTCTCGCTTCCCGGGCCGGGTGGGTCCGTGATGGTCGCGAGCGGTCCGATCGGCACGATCTGGGCGGTCGGGCCCACGATCATCGCGGTGCTCGTCGTCGCTTGGCCCTCGCTGCCGTCACGAAGCGCCGCACGAGCCTCGTGACGGCGCCGCGCGCGTAGACTGGCACTCCAGCCTCATCGAAGGGACAGCGACCCACCGTGACCTATGTCATCGCCCTGCCGTGCGTCGATGTGAAAGACCGAGCCTGCATCGACGAGTGTCCCGTCGACTGCATCTACGAGGGTGAGCGCTCGCTCTACATCCACCCCGACGAGTGCGTCGATTGCGGCGCCTGCGAACCGGTGTGTCCCGTCGAGGCCATCTACTACGAAGACGACCTGCCCGACGAGTGGGCCGACTACTACAAGGCCAACGTCGAGTTCTTCGACGACATCGGCTCACCCGGCGGCGCTGCGAAGGTCGGCGTCATCGCGAAGGACCACCCGCTCGTGGCCGCGCTCCCGCCCCAGGGCCACTGAGCATGGCGCTCGGTGCGCTGCCCGAGTACCCCTGGGACCTCATGGTCCCGTACCACGACCGTGCGATCGCGCACCGTGACGGAATCGTCGACCTATCGATCGGGTCTCCCGTCGACCCGACGCCGCAGGTGGTCCGCGACGCGCTGTCCGCGGCGACCGACGCGCACGGCTACCCCACCACGATCGGCACCGCCGCGCTGCGGCGCGCGATCGTCGCGTGGTTCGCACGTCGCCGCGGCGTGACGGGGCTCGACGCGGATTCCGTGCTGCCGACGATCGGCTCGAAGGAGCTCGTCGCCCTGCTGCCGTTCCTCCTCGGGGTGGGCGAGGGCGACCGAGTGGTGCACCCGCGGGCGGCCTACCCGACGTACGAGATGGGCGCGGTCTTCGCCGGCGCGACCGCCGTGGCATCCGACGAGCCCGACGCCTGGCCCGAGAACACCCGACTGGTATGGCTCAACTCCCCGGGAAACCCCGACGGACGCGTGCTCGGGATCGAGGAGCTCCGGCGCGCGGTCGCACGCGCGCGCGAGCTCGGGGCGGTGATCGTGGGCGACGAGTGCTATGCCGAGCTCGGCTGGGAGTCGCCGTGGCTGGACGGCGCGGTGCCGAGCATCCTCGACCCGCGCGTGACCGACGGCGACACGACCCGCATCCTCGCGATCTACTCCCTCTCGAAGCAGTCGAACATGGCCGGGTATCGGGCCGCGTTCGTCGCCGGGTGCCGCGACTCGATCGCCCGGCTCACGACCGCGCGGAAGCATGCCGGGCTCATGGTGCCCGCGCCGCTGCAGGCCGCGATGACGGTCGCATTGGGCGACGACGCGCACGTCGCCGAGCAGAAGGAGCGCTATCGCGGCCGGCGGGCGTTGCTGAAGCCCGCCCTCGAGGATGCCGGCTTCCGCGTCGACCACAGCGAGGCGGGGCTGTACCTCTGGGCGACCGAGGGACGCGACGCGTGGGAGTCGATCCGACGCCTCGCCGACCTCGGAATCCTGGCCGGGCCGGGGCATTTCTACGGAACCCACTTCCCCGAGCACGTGCGGCTCTCGCTCACGGCACCCGATGAGCGGATCGCGTCGGCCGCGGCGCGCCTGCGCGCGACGGCCGTGATGTGACATCCCCCAACTGAAGCCTGCATCTGTTGGCGGATGCGACAGTGTGCCGTCGGCACGTCTAGGCTGTATCCGGGCCGCGCGCGCCGACCGACGCCCGGCCGGAGAGCAGGGGACCGCGAAAGTGACGATCACAGGAGACGCCGTGAGCAACGTCGTGAACCAAGCGGCCGGGGCCGATCACCCCGACACCGCGACGCTGGCCTTCCCGGGTGGCACCGCCGAGTTCCCCATCCACCGGGCCTCGCAGGGCAACTCGAGCATCGACCTGTCCACCCTCACGCGCCAGACCGGGCTCACCGCCCTCGACTACGGCTTCGTGAACACCTCGTCGACGCGGTCGTCGATCACCTACATCGACGGCGAGCAGGGCATCCTGCGCTACCGCGGCTACCCGATCGAGCAGCTCGCCGAGCACTCGACGTACCTCGAGGTGGCCTGGCTCCTGATGTACGGCGAGCTGCCCACGCCCGACCAGCTCGCCGAGTTCGACGAGAAGATCCGTCGCCACACGCTCCTGCACGAAGACCTCAAGCGCTTCTTCTCGGCGCTGCCGCACACCGCGCACCCGATGGCCGTGCTCTCGAGTGCAGTGGCCGCGCTCTCGACGTACTACGAGGACTCCTCCGACCCGCACGACCCCGACCACGTCGAACTCACGACCATCCGCCTGCTCGCGAAGCTGCCGGTGATCGCGGCGTACGCGCACAAGAAGAGCATCGGCCAGGCATTCCTCTACCCCGACAACTCGCTGAACTTCGTCGAGAACTTCCTGCGGCTGAACTTCGGCAACATGGCCGAACCGTACTCGATCGACCCGACGCTCGCGCGGGCCCTCGACCGGCTGCTGATCCTGCACGAGGACCACGAGCAGAACGCCTCGACCTCGACCGTGCGACTGGTCGGCTCGACCGGCGCGAACCTGTACGCGTCGATCTCCGCCGGAATCCAGGCGCTCTCGGGTCCGCTGCACGGCGGCGCGAACGAGGCGGTGCTGCAGATGCTCGCGCAGATCCGCGATTCGGGCGAGGGCGTCGCGAAGTTCGTCGAGCGCGTCAAGCGCAAGGAGGACGGCGTGAAGCTCATGGGCTTCGGGCACCGCGTGTACAAGAACTACGACCCGCGCGCGAAGATCGTCAAGGAGAGCGCGAACGCGGTGCTCGAGGGCCTCGGCGTGAACGACCCGCTCCTCGACATCGCCAAGGAGCTCGAGCAGTTCGCTCTGGAGGACGAGTACTTCAAGCAGCGCCGCCTCTACCCGAACGTCGACTTCTACACCGGCGTGATCTACAAGGCCATGGGCTTCCCGACGCGGATGTTCACCGTGCTCTTCGCGATCGGCCGGCTTCCGGGGTGGATCGCGCACTGGCGTGAGATGAACCTCGACCCGCAGACCAAGATCGGTCGCCCGCAGCAGCTCTACACCGGCTCGGTCGAGCGGCACTATCCGCCTCGTTGAACCGGTCGTGAGCGGCCCGTCCCATCCCGGGGCGGGCCGCTCACGCATGTCTCGGCTCGCTGCCGGCGGCGGCTAGTCCACCGCCATGGCCTGATCGGCGGATGCCTCGGCGGCCCGCTCCGAGCGGCGCTCGACGAGCCCGGGTCGTGGGTCGAGGTGGATGCCGGCCAGCATGCATCGGACGGATCCTCCCGCCAGCTCGATCGTGGGCACGTCGAGCGGCAACGGTCGCGCGGATCGCTCGATGCGAGCGCGCTGGTCGTCGGTCAGGGAATCGTACGCGCGCTGCGAGAGCGCGAGGACCCGGCCGTCGGTGCCCCACAGTTCGAGCGCGTTGCCCGCGAACTCGTCGATCTGCGCGTTCGAGAGCGCGATGACGTCGCGACGGCCGCGTGCCGACAGCCGGTCGAGCACCTCCTGCCGGCGCACGGGGGAGACGAGCATATCGGCCGCGACGAGCGCGAACTCCGTCGCGATCGTGAGCACGACGTTGGTGTGGTACACCGCGACGCCCCGCCCGTCGACCGCGTCGAACACCATCGGCTCGTAGCCGAAGTTCGTGCAGAACCGCTCGAGGGCGATCGGGTCGGCGCGGTTCGATCGCGCCGCGTAGGCGATGCGCAGCTCGTGGTCGAGCACCATGGCGCCGGTGCCCTCGAGGAACACGTCGTCGTACTCGAGGCCCGAGTAGTCGATCACGTCCTGGACGCGATAGGTCGTCTTGAGCAGCTCGACGATGTCGCCCCGCCGCTCGGTGCGCCGGTTGGGCGTGTACATCGGGTAGAGCGCGATGTGGCCACCGGAGTGCGTCGAGATCCAGTTGTTCGGGAACACGGAATCGGGCCGATGGGCGGTCTCGTCCTCGAAGAGGTGCACGGTCACGCCGGCGGCCTCGAGGGCCGCGGCTGCGCGGCTGACCTCGTCGTAGGCCGCCGCGGCGAGCCGTGCGGGATCGAGGTCGCCGGCGTCGGGCTGGAAGCCGTTGTCGGCGAGGGTCTGCGGATTGGGGGCGAAGTGGTGCGGTCGTACCATGACGACCGCAGACGGCGACTGCACCGACATCGACTCAGCCCACCGGCGAGAACGCGCCGACGAGTCCGAAGAGGTCCTTCGGATCCTCGGGATCGGCGACGAGGTCGATCCGCTGCTCGAATCGGGTGCCCGCGACCTGGTCGCGCACGTAGCGGAGGGCGGAGAAGTCCTCGATGGCGAACCCGACCGAGTCGAACAGCGTGACCTGATCGGCGTGGGTGCGCCCGGAGGCGCGGCCGGCGAGCACCTCCCACAGCTCGGTCACGGGGAAGTCGGGTGCCTTGGCCTGGATCTCGCCCTCGATGCGGGTCTGCGGCGTGTACTCGACGAAGACGCCGGCGCGTTCGAGGATCGCGGGATCGAGCTCGGTCTTGCCAGGGCAGTCGCCGCCGATGGCGTTCAGGTGCATGCCCGGACGGACCCACTCGTCGGCGACGACGGTGGCGCGCGCCTTGTCGGCCGTGCAGGTCGTGACGACGTCGGCACCCTCGAGCGCCTCGGCCGCGCTGCCGGCGACCTCGATCTCGAAGCCCAGGGGCAGCGTGTTGCGCACGAACTTCGCGATCGCATCGGGGTCGACGTCGTACACGCGCAGCCTGGTGATACCCAGCGCGGTGCGGAATGCGAGCGCCTGGAACTCGGCCTGGCTGCCGGTGCCGATCATGGCCATGACCTTCGAGTCGGGCCGGGCGAGCAGCTTGGCGGCGAACGCACTCGTGGCCGCCGTGCGCAGCGCCGTGAGCACGGTCATCTCGGCGAGAAACGTGGGGTAGCCGTTGTGCACGTCGGCGAGCACGCCGAAGGCGGTCACCGTCTGGTAGCCGCGCGCGGGATTCGACGGGTGGCCGTTGACGTACTTGAACGCATAGGATTCGTGGTCGCTCGTGGGCATCAGCTCGATGACGCCGAACGGCGTATGGCTGGCGACCCTCGGGGTCTTGTCGAAGCTCTCCCAGCGGGCGAAGTCCTCCTCGAGGTACTCGAGGATGCCGGCGATGATGCGCTCAGGCCCGGTGCTGGCGACCCAGCCGACCATGTTGCGTACGTCGACGAAGCTCGTCATCACGTTCCTTTCCAGTTGTGCTTCAAGGGTAGGATCCGTCGATCTGCAACAGCAAGAACCGGTGTGCTCACGGAATGCGACGGAAATGAGCAGTGTGCGCATTGTCTCGATACGATGTGCGCATGGACCAGCTCGATGACCTCGATCGGCGCCTCCTGGCGCTCCTGCGGGAGGACGGCCGCGCGCCCGTCGCCGATCTCGCGCGCCGGCTCGGCGTGGCCCGCGCCACCGTCACGGGGCGCATCGATCGGCTCGTGGCATCCGGCACCATCATCGGGTTCTCGGTGCGCGTGCGCGACGAAGCCGACCCGCTCGCGATCCACGCCGTGTCGTTCATCGAGGTCGAGGGGCGCAGCACCGACGACGTGATCCGGCGGTTGCGCGGCTTCCCGGAGATCATCGCCCTGCACACGACGAACGGCGGCTGGGATCTCGTCGCCGAGCTGCGCACCGAGACGCTCGGCGACTTCGACCGCGTGCTCGGCCGCATCCGCTCGATCGAGGGCGTCGTCAACAGCGAGACCAGCCTGCTGCTCAGCTCCGTGCTGCGCTGAACGACCTGCTGCCGGTCAGCCCGCGGCGGGGCGCAGCACGAGCGTGTCCTCCGCCGCGTCGCGGACGGCCTCGCGCGTGAAGGGCCACGGGCGCGTCTCGCCTTGCTGCCACAGCGGCGCCTGGTCGTCGTAATGCGGATGGAAGGCGTGGCCGGACGCGCCCGTGAGGTTGATCCACGTCGACGCGTCGAGGTCGCCGAGGTCGACCACCATCCGCATCGACGGCACCCAGTCGACCTCGTAGCCGATGCTGGCGTCCCATCCGATCGCGTTCACGACCGCGGAGCCGCCGCCGGTCTCGTACGGCCCGCGGTTGAACAGCCATTCGATGGGGCCGATGCCCGACTGCCCGAAGCTCTGGTTTTCGAGGGTCAACGTGTGCAGGCGCCCCCACCGCCAGTCGGCCGGGTCGTCGCCCATGAGGCCGGATGCCTCGTCCCACGCGGCCGCGAGCGAGGCGGCGATCACGGCGTCGCGTCCGGTCGCGCCCGCGTCGGCGTCGGTCCACCACGCGTCGTCGGGCTGGCCCAGCAGCGAGCCGACGACCGCGAACCAGCGATCGCCGCCCTCGGGGCGCGTGGCCTCGGGGAGGTCGCCGAACATGCGGTCGAGGAGCGTGCGCCAGAACACGGCGTAGTACGCCGCCTGCGCGCTGTCGGCCTCGGTGGAGGCGTCCCAGTCCGCGAGGAGCTCGGCGCCGCGCGCGGCGTCGCCGTCGAGGTCGAGCCCGGCGATGACGGGCAGGAGCGCCTGGGCGTTGGCGTCGCGCGTGTCGAGCTGGATGCCGGTCATGTCGTCGGCCGTGAGCTTGCCGCCGTCGGCCGTGAGCTCGAGGATCCTCCGCTCGATGCTCTCGGCCCGATACCCGAGGTCCCAGTCGCGCGTCAGCGTCGGGCCCTGGTCGTCGACCGCGTTGTTCGCCGTGACGACGTAGCCGCGCGCGGGGTTCAGGACGGCGGGGAGCGCCGCGAAGGGCACCATCCCGGTCCAGCCGTTCTCGCTGGTCCAGCCGGGCAGCGGGAGCGTTCCGTCGCCCGCCTTGCGGATCGGGATGGCGCCCGGAGCCTGGTAGCCGATGTTGCCGTTGACGTCGGCGTAGACGAGGTTCTGCGCCGGCACGTCGAACAGCTCGGCCGCGGACTGGAACCCGGCCCAGTCGGCGGCGCGGTTCATCGCGAAGACGGCGCCCGGGGTGGTGCCGGGCGTGAGCGCGGTCCACTGCAGGGAGACCTCGAGCTCCGCGTCGCCGGAGGCGTCGGCGCCGTCGACGGTGGGCGCGTAGTCCGAGGCGATCCGGCCGTAGTTCGACTGCGGGTCCATGCTCACGATCGGTCCCCGGTCGGTGGAGCGGACGGTGATCGTCACCGGGTCGCCGCCGGCGACCTCGATCACCTCCTCGCGGACCGTCAGCGGCCGAAGCGTGCCGTCGAGCTCGTACGAGTCGCCGACGATGCGCTCGAGGTAGAGGTCGGCGACGTCGGGTCCGAGGTTCGTGAAGCCCCAGGCGATGTTGCGATTGTGGCCGATGATGATGCCGGGCAGGCCGGAGAAGCCGTACCCGGCGACGTCGTACGCGCACTCCTCGGTCGCCTCGGCGCAGTGCAGGCCCATCTGCACCCAGATCGAGGGCAGCGCCGGCCCGAGGTGCGGGTCGTTGGCGAGCAGCGGCTTCCCCGACTCGGTGTGCGCCCCGGAGACGACCCACGAGTTGGAGCCGAGGTCGCCGCCCTCGGGCCCGAGCAGCTCGGGCAGGCCGTCCACGGCTGCGGCGAGCGAGGTGAGCGCCGCGAGGTGGCCCTCCGCGAGGGCGGGCGTGGCGGGCGCGGCGGGTTCGACGGGCAGCGCCGCCGAGCCGGAGGACGCGGGCGCCGCCGCGGCGCTCGCCAGCCCGTCGACGATGGTCGGCTTCGCAGAGAACGGGAAGTCGGGGTGCAGGCGCTGCACCTCCTCGGGCGGCAGCTCGGCGCTCAGCAGTGCACGGTCGATCTCGTCGCCGAGGTTGGAGCGGAGGTCCCAGGCCATCGCCTTGAGCCACGCGATCGAGTCGACCGGGCTCCACGGCTCGGGTTCGTAGCCGGGCTGCTGAAGCGCCAGCACGGCGTACTCGAGCGAGAGGTCGGCGCCGCCGCGCTCGGCGAGGTAGGCGTTGACGCCGTCGGCGTACGCCTCGTAGTGGGCGCGCGAGCGCTCGTCGAGCAGTTCGTACTCGGCCTCGGCGGTCCCGCGCCAGTCGAGCGTCCGTACGAACGCGTCGGTCGCGACCTGCGACTCGCCGAACAACTCGGCGAGCCGCCCCGCCGTGACGTGGCGACGGAAGTCCATCTCCCAGAACCGGTCCTGGGCGTGCACGTAGCCCTGCGCGAAGAAGAGGTCGTGGTCGGTCTCGGCGACCAGCTGCGGGATCCCGGCCTCATCGCGGTAGACCGTCACCGCACCCGAGAGCCCGGGAACCTCGATCCGGCCGGTGGTCGTCGGGAACGAGCGGTGCACCGTCCACCAGCCGAACCCGGCGGCCGCGGCGCCGAGGACGAGCACCGTGACGAGCAGCCCCACGAGGAACTTCCCCCAGCGATGGCGTCGGGTCCTCGGGGCGTCGGTTCCCACGTCACTCCTCCGTGTCGGCGCAGCGGGGCGGCCGTCGTCGGCCGCCTCGGGTGATCACTGTACCTCCACCGAGGGGCGACGACGGATGCCGCCGCGGGGCGCCGCTCAGGCGTGCAGCGCGGTGTTCAGCACGACGCCCTCGCCCGACCGCGAGAGCACCTCGACGCGGCCGTCGAGGGAGTTGCGCCGGAACAGCAGGTTGGGCTGCCCCGACAGCTCGACCGCCTTGACGACGCGGTCGCGCTCGCCGGCGACGCCGAGCACGGCGACCTTGGTGCCGGCCGTGACGTAGAGGCCCGCCTCGACGACCGAGTCGTCGCCGATCGAGATGCCGATGCCCGAGTTCGCGCCGAGCAGCGCCCGCTCGCCGATCGCGACGCGCTGCGTGCCGCCGCCCGAGAGCGTGCCCATGATGGAGGCGCCGCCGCCGATGTCGCTGCCGTCGCCCACGACGACGCCCTGCGAGATGCGGCCCTCGACCATGGAGGTGCCGAGCGTGCCGGCGTTGAAGTTCACGAAGCCCTCGTGCATGACCGTCGTGCCCGGCGCGAGGTGGGCGCCGAGGCGCACGCGCGAAGCATCGGCGATGCGCACGCGCTCGGGGATCACGTAGTCGAGCAGGCGCGGGAACTTGTCGAGCCCGGTCACGTGGATGCCTGCGCGCTGCAGCACCGGCCGCAGCCGGTCGAGGTCGTCGGGGTGCACCGGACCGGCGTTGGTCCACGCGACGTTCGGCAAGTGGCCGAAGATGCCATCGAGGTTGATCGTGTTGGGCCGCGCGAGCAGGTGTGAGAGCAGGTGCAGGCGGAGGTACGCGTCGGACGTGCCGGCGGGGGCCTCGTCGAGGCGGATGGCGACGCGCACCGCCTCGACGCGGACGGCGCGCCGTTCGTCGGGGCCGAGGGTTCCCGCGGGCGGCTCCCACGCGGCGGGCGCGGGGTCGGGCAGCTCGCCGAGCTGCGGCGCCGGGTACCACGTGTCGAGCACCGTGCCGTCGGCGGAGATCGTGGCGAGTCCGTCGCCCCAGGCGGCGGTGGGCGCGGTCGGGTTCGGCGAGTCTGCGGGCATGTCTCAAGGGTACCGAGCCGGATGGTGCGGGGTCGGCGCGTGACGTGCGACGCCCGGCCGCGCCATCCGCCCGCCCCTAGACTCGGGGTATGGCTGAACCCGCCGCGCCGAGGGCCTCGCTCGACCTGTCCGCCGACGTCGTCGCCATCACGCAGGCGATCTGCGACGTCCCGAGCGTCTCGGGCGACGAGGGCGTGCTCGCCGACCTGATCGTCGCGGCGCTCGCCGACGCTGCGCACCTCGAGGTGATCCGCGACGGCGACACGATCATCGCGCGCACGAACCTCGGGCGCGAGCGGCGCGTGGTCATCGCCGGGCACCTCGACACCGTCCCCATCAACGACAACCTGCCCACGCAGTTCGAGGAGGTCGACGGCCGGCGCATCCTCTGGGGGCGGGGCACGGTCGACATGAAGGCGGGCGTCGCGGTGCAGCTGAAGCTCGCCCGCGACCTCGTCGACCCCGCGGTCGACGTGACGTGGATGTGGTACGACCACGAGGAGGTCGCGGCCGGCCTGAACGGACTCGGTCGCGTCGTGCGCGTGCACCCCGAGCTGTTCGAGGCCGACTTCGCGATCCTCGGCGAGCCGACCCGCGCCGAGGTCGAAGGCGGCTGCAACGGCACGCTCCGGGCCGAGCTGCGCACGCGCGGGCGCCGCGCGCACTCCGCCCGCAGCTGGGTCGGCGACAACGCGATCCACAAGCTCGCGCCCGCGCTCGAGCGGCTCGCCGCGTACGAGGCCGAGACCGTCACGGTCGACGGGCTCGACTACCGCGAGGGCCTCAGCGCGGTGCTCGTGCGCGGCGGCGTCGCGGGCAACGTGATCCCCGACGAGGCCGTGGTGACGCTGAACTACCGGTTCGCGCCGAGCCGGTCGGTCGAGCAGGCCGCCGCGCACGTCCGCGAGCTCTTCCCCGAGTTCGAGGTCGAGATCACCGACTCCGCCGAGGGGGCCCGTCCGGGCCTCGACGACCCGCTCGCCCAGGAGTTCGTGCGCGCGGTCGGCGCCGACGCGCAGCCCAAGTACGGGTGGACCGATGTCGCGCGCTTCAGCGCGCTCGGCATCCCCGCCGTCAACTTCGGACCGGGCGATCCGCTGCTGGCGCACGCCGACGACGAACGGGTCGACTGCGACGAGATCGTCCGGTGCGAGCGGGCCCTGCGGAGCTGGCTGACCGGCGCCTCGAACTGAGCGCACCGGCGTGAGCGTGCACGAGGCCGCCGAGCTGCGAGAGCCCGATCCGTTCCGCCGCAGCCGCCGCTCGCCCCGCGTGCTGTGGCGGGTGCTGCCGCGGTGGGCGCGGGTCACGCTGATCTACGCGGCGGCCCGGCTCGTGACGACCGTGTTCGTGCTGCTGCTGGCGCGAGAGCAGGGGCCGAACGGGTGGACCGGCGCGCAGCCCGGCTACCTCGAGTACGCCGGCATCTGGGACGCCCGCTGGTACGGCTTCATCGCCGCCGCCGGGTACCCCACCGAGCTCCCGCTGACGGAGGACGGGCACGTCGCCGAGAACGCCTGGGCGTTCCTGCCGGTCTACCCCGGGATCGCCCGGGTGCTGACCGTCGTCGGGGTGTCGTGGGAGCTCGCGTCGGTGCTCGTCGCGCTCGTGGCCGGGCTCGGGGCGGCCCTCGTGTTCCACCGCCTGATGTCGCGGTTCCTCGAGCCCGACCAGGCCATGTTCGCGGTCGTGCTCTTCTGCGTCGCCCCGGTCGCGCCCATCATGCAGTTCGGTTACGCGGAGTCGCTCGGATTCCTGTGGCTCGCCGTGGCCCTGCTCCTGCTCGTCGATCGACGGTACGGATGGCTCGTGCCGGTCGTCGTCATCTGGGCGTTCACGCGTCCCGGTGCGCTCGCCTTCGCGCTCACCCTCGGACTGCACTGGGTCGTGCGCTGGGTCACGAGGGCGCGCTACCCGTTCCCCGTCCGGGAGCGAGTGGCTGCGGCATCCGTGGCCGTGGTCGCAGGGGTGGCCGGACTCGCCTGGCCGACCATCGCCTGGGCCGCCACGGGCGTGCCCACGGCCTACACCGACACCGAACTCGCCTGGCGCTCGGCCTACATCGGCTACGTCGAGCTCGTGCCGTTCACCCCGTGGTTCCAGGCGGGCGACTGGTGGCTGGGCCAGCCGATGGGCACGATCGCTCCCATCGCGCTCGTCGCGGCGTTCGCCCTCGCGCTGTTCTCGCCGTGGGTGAAGCGCCTGGGCGTCGACATCCGGCTCTGGCTGGGCAGCTACGCGCTCTACCTGCTCGCCGTGTTCTTCCCGCAGTCGAGCACCTTCCGGATCCTCGCGCCGATGTTCCCGCTCGCGGGTGCGCTCGCGGTGCCGCGCTCGCCGTGGTGGCGGGGCGGCCTCGTGGCTGCCTCGCTGGCGCTGCAGCTCGGCTGGCTGCTGATCGCCTGGCGCATCGACGGGTACGACTGGACCCCACCGTGACGCGGGGGCGCCGTCGGGGGCGCGAACGTGCGGTGACCGGCGGCTGAACGCGGGTGCGAGCCGTCCACAGGGCGGCCGCGTCGCAGCGGTGTGCGGCCCCGATACGGGATAATGGAGATTCAGCCACGAAAGGGGTAGCTCAATGGCGGCCATGAAGCCACGCACTGGAGACGGTCCTATGGAGGCGGTGAAGGAGGGGCGGCTCATCATCGTGCGCGTTCCCCTCGAGGGTGGCGGCCGCCTCGTCGTCTCGGTGAACGACGCTGAGGCCAAGGAGCTCTACGACGTCCTGGGCGGCGTCGTGAACGCGGCCTGAGGCAGGGGTCGCGCCCGGCGCGACCTCAGGCGCCCAGCTTCACGATCTGAAGCAGGCCGTCCCCGGCCGGCGAGATGGCGGCGACGACGGCGGTGGATGCCGCGAGCTCCGAGATGAGCCCGCGGAACGCCGTCGCCGCCTCGTCACGTCGTGCCGGGTCGGCCACCCTCCCCTTCCAGAGCGCGCGCGCCACGAGCACGCTGCCGCCGGGCTTGGCCAGCCGCAGCCCATGCTCCACGTACTCGATCACCGACGGGGCGTCGGCGTCGACGAAGACGACGTCGTAGGAGCGCTCGTTCATCCGGGGCAGCACCTCGCTCGCGCGCCCCGCGATCAGTCGCACGCGCGCGGGAGCGATGCCCGCCTCGGCGAAGTGCTCGCGCGCGTGCTGCTGGTACTCGGTCTCGGTGTCGATCGAGGTCAGGTGCGCCGACCGCGCCGACTGCAGCATCCACAGCCCGGACACCCCCACGCCGGTGCCCACCTCGATGATCGCGCGGGCGTCGCTCGCGGCGGCGATGACGCCCAGCTGCGCGCCCACAGCCGGCGAGACGGGATCCACGCCGAGCTCGAGGGACTGCTGGCGGGCCTTCGCGATCGATTCCGACTCGACGACGCACTCGTCGACGTACTTCCAGTTCAGGTCGTGTTCCGACACGTGGCGGCTCCCGGGGATTCTGTCGACCCCCAAGCCTAGGGGTCCGTCCGCAGGCGCTCGACACGCCTCGCCGCCGCTATCCTTGACGCATGGGCGGCCTCACCTTCGACAAACTCCTCATCATCGGGGTGATCGCCGTGTTCCTGCTCGGGCCCGAGCGGCTCCCGCACTACGCGGCGCAGCTGGGTCGGCTCGTGCGCTCGGTGCGCGACATGGCCAACGGCGCGAAGTCGCGCGTGCGGGAAGAGATGGGGCCCGACTTCGAAGAGGTCGACTGGCGCAAGCTCGATCCACGGCAGTACGACCCCCGGCGCATCATCCGCGAGGCGCTGACCGAGGTCGACCCGTTCGCCGAGCCGGCCAAGCCCGTCGTCGCGCGCGCCGCCGTGAACGAGAACTCGGCGTACCTGCAGCGCAAGCGCAAGCGCGACGCGCTCGCGGCCGGCGAGGTCGCGCCCTTCGACTCCGAGGCGACCTAGCTCCTCGGTCCCCACGGCCCGGCGGTCAGGCGCGCCTGATCGCCCGCAGCGAACGCGCGACGAGCAGCAGCAGCGGCACGAGCCGCGCCCACTCGCGCCCGGTGTGGGGGAGCGGGATCAGCCGCCGGTTGACCGACACCGTCACCGGGTCGACGAAGCGCATGAGCCCCTCGCGTCCGTTGCGGCGGCCGATGCCCGACTGCTTCAGGCCGCCCTGCGGCGCGTCGACCGAGCTGAAGCTGCCGCGGTAGCCCTCGTTGACGTTCACGCTCCCGGCGTCGATGAGCTCGGCGACGCGCACGCCCCGCCGCGTGGAACCGGCCAGCACCGACGCGTTCAGCCCGTACTCGGACTCGTTGGCCACGAGCACCGCCTCGGTCTCGCCGTCGACGACCGTGAGGCTCGCGATGGCGCCGAACGTCTCCTCGGTGGCGACGTGCATGTCGGGTGTGACCCCACTGAGAACGGTGGGCTCGAACGCCCACGGACCGAGGTCGGGCCGGTGGCGGCCGCCGACGAGCACCCTCGCGCCCTTGGCGAGCGCGTCGTCGAGGTGCGCCCGGACGCGCTCGAGCTGCGACGCCGTGGCGAGGCTGCCGAAGTCGGCCTCGTAGTCGAGCCCCGACCCGATCGCCGGTTCGGACAGGCGGTTCACGAGCTCCTCGGTGAACGCGGGCGCGATCCGCCGGTCGACGTAGATGCGCTCCACAGAGACGCAGAGCTGCCCCATCGCCGAGAAGCACGCGTTCGCGGCATCCTTCGCCGCCGCCACGGGATCGACGTCGTCGAGCACGATCAGCGCGTTCTTGCCGCCGAGCTCGAGAGACGCGCCCACCAGGCGGCGCGCCGCCTTCTCGGCGACGCGGCGGCCGGTCGCCGTCGACCCGGTGAAGCAGATGTAGTCGACCTCGTCGGTGAGCGCCTCGCCGACCTCGTCGGGCTCGCCGGCCACGACCGACCACACGGCCTCGGGCAGGCCCGCGTCGACGAAGGCGCGCCGTACCGCGAGGATCGACAGGGCGGTCTGGTCGTCGGCCTTCTGCACGACCGCGCAGCCGGCGGCGAGCGCCGGGACCACGTCCATCGCGGTGAGGCTGACGGCGTAGTTCCACGGCGTGATGACGCCGACGACGCCCTTCGGCCGGTACCGGACGCGCGTCGAGAACACGAGCGGGATGCCCGGCCTGCGCCGCCCCCCGCGCAGCACGCGCTGCGCCGAGAACGCATGCCACCGCGTCACGCCCGCGGCCTGGTACACCTCCTCGAAGGCCTGCCCGCGCATCTTGCCGCTCTCGAGCTGCGTGAGGTCCTGCAGGTGCTCGCGCCGGTCGAGCAGGAGGTCGTGTGCGCGGAGCAGGATGCGCCGACGCGCCGCGAACCCGGCGCGGGCCCACGCGAGCTGGGCGAGGCGGGCTCGAGACACCGCCCCGCGGACGTCGTCGGCGCTCGAGCGCGGCAGGTCGACGAGCGTGGCGCCGGTCGACGGCGTCGGCACGGGGATGGTGCGCCCGCTCGAGGCGACGAGGTCGTCGAGCAGCGTGTCGTACGAGGAGGGGACCGACGTTCGGGTGGCGGCGTTGGACACGCGGCCAGTCTAGGCGGCGGGCGTCGCGAGACCGCAGCGCTCGGCGTAGTAGGCGTACAGGTCGGCCTTCAGCGCGTCGCCCGCGGGCAGCTCGAAGCGGCCCTCGCGGCCGTCGCCCGTCGCGACGTCGAACGGCAGGATGGTGCCCCGCTTGTCGTCGGCGAGCGCGTGGGCGTCGCATCGGGCGGGACGCACGGGCAGTTCGATCGTGAACGGGTCATCGCCGACGGCCACGTCGAGGTCGAGCGGCCAGTCGAGTCCGTCCTCGGCGCCGAGCAGCGTGGTCGCCGAGACGCCGCCGATCCGCAGCGTGCCGGTGTCGGCATCCCCGTCGGATCCGACCGTCGCGGGCTCCACGCGCACGTCGATCCACGCGCGGCGGTCGGGCCCGGCGCCCTCGCTGCGCAACCGCTCCGGCATCGTGATCGCCGCCACCGCGGCGACCGAGTCGGCGAGGCAGTCGGCGTCCGCGATGCGGGCCATCGTGCCGAAGGGATCGTCGGGCGCGAGCTCGCCGGAACGCTCGGCGCCGTCGGCGGTGCGGACGGTGAGGGCGATCTCGATCGCGCCGGGGTCGCCGTCGCAGACGCTGGGCGTGAGGCCGAGCCGGACGTCGATCGCGTCGTCGGAGTCGAGCTCGAACGGATCGTCGCGCCGCATCCCCGGCTCCAGCGCGGGGGAGCGGACCTCGAGCGCCGTGACCGTCACGGGCTCGCCGCGGTTCTCGAGGTGCACGACGAGGCGGCCCTGCGGCACGTCGAGGCGGCCCTGCTGGACCGAGACGGCGAGGTCGGAGGGCAACCCGGGCTTCGCGTCCGGGGCGGTCTCGGCGGCCCGTGGGACGCACGCGACGAGCCCCACCGCAACGGCGACGGCGACGGTCGCGGCCGCGACCGGGCGACGTGACCGGTCGACTCGTGCCATCCGGATCATCGCACTGACACGTCGAGCCGGCGACCCGACAGCGAGCGCGGCCGGGCGGCCAGCGCCGCGGCCGCCTGCTCGATGGCGCGCGCTGCGGGATCGTCGGGTTCGGCGAGCACGACGGGCAGGCCGTCGTCGCCGCCGCGGCGGAGCGCGACGCTGAGCGGCACGCTCGCGAGGAGGGCCACCGGCTCGTCGGCGCCCTCCGACAGCCGACGGGCGACCTCGTCGCCGCCGCCCGAACCGAACAGGTCGACGAGCGACCCGTCGGGCTGGACGAACGCCGCCATGTTCTCGATCACGCCGACCACGCGCTGGCCGGTCTGGCGCGCGACGAGGCCCGAGCGCTCGGCGACGTCGGCGGCTGCCGGCTGCGGAGTGGTGACCACGACGACCTCGGCGTTGGGCAGCAACTGGCCGAGCGAGATGGCGACGTCGCCGGTGCCCGGTGGCAGGTCGACGAGCAGCACGTCGAGATCGCCGAAGTACACGTCGGTGAGGAACTGCTGCAGCGTGCGGTGCAGCATCGGGCCCCGCCACGCGACCGCGACCGACGAGCCGCGACCGCCGGGCTCGCTCGGCTCGACGAACATGCCGATCGAGATCACCTTCACGCCGTGCGAGACGGGCGGGAGGATCATCTCGTCGACCCGGGTCGGCCGCACCGCCGTTCCCCGCTCGTCGACGAGGCCCAGCAGGCCGGGGATGGAGAAGCCGTGCACGTCGGCGTCGACCAGCCCGACCGAGAGGCCCCGCGCGGCGAGCGCCACCGCGAGATTCGCCGTGAGCGTCGACTTGCCGACGCCGCCCTTGCCGCTCGTGACCGCGATCACGCGCGTGAGCGTGCCGGGGCCGAACGGGTTGCCGCGCGCGGCACGACCGCCGCGCAGTCGCTCGGTGAGCGCGGCACGCTGCTCGGGCGTCATCACGCCGAGCTCGACGACCGCGTTGCCGGTGCCGACGACCTGCTCGGCCGCCTGGCGCACGTCGCGCTCGATGCGGTCGGATGCGGGGCAGCCGACGATCGTGAGGCGGATGCCGACCTCGACGCCGGACTCGGTCGCGATGACACGCTCCACCATGTCGAGCTCGGTGATGGGCTTGCGGATCTCGGGGTCGATCACGCCCTCGAGCGAGGCGCGGACGGCGCGCTCGACGTCGGCCGCGTCAGGGCGCGGCATGCGTCGTCTCCTCCTCGTCGCGCCGGTCGAGCTCGTCGAGCACCTGCCGCAGCTCCTGGCGGATGAACTCCTTCGACGCGAGCTCGCGCACCGCGAGACGCAGGGCGACGACCTCGCGCGCGAGGTACTCGGTGTCGGCGAGGTTGCGCTCGGCCCGCTGGCGGTCCTGCTCGATCTGCACGCGGTCGCGGTCGTCCTGCCGGTTCTGCGCGAGCAGGATCAGCGGTGCGGCGTACGAGGCCTGGAGCGAGAGCACCAGCGTCAGCGCGATGAAGCCGTAGTCGGCACGGTCGAACTGCCACTGCTGGGGCGCGAAGGTGTTCCAGACGATCCACGCGGCGACGAACAGCGAGAGGCCGAGCAGGAACCACGGCGTTCCCATTGCACGCGCGACCCACTCGGTGAACCGGCCGAACCGGTCTCGGTCGCGGGAGAGGCGCAATGGCGGCGCAGATCGCCGGATGCCCTTCGGGGTGTCGAACCGACGGTCGTCGGCGTCAGCGCGTGCCATCTCCTGCCCTCCTTCCGGGTGCGATCGGGATGCTGCCGGTGGCGAGCTGGGCGCGGGCGGTCGCGCGTCTGGTCACCTCCGACTCGGCGTCGGGATGACTTCGCCAGTCATCGGGCAGCAGGTAGTCGAGCACGTCGTCGATCGTGACGACGCCCACGAGCCGGTGCTTCTCGTCGATGACGGGCACCGACACGAGGTCGTAGCTGGCCAGGATGCGGCTCACCTCGGCGGCCGACGTGTCGGCGGTGACCGGTTCGAGCCCCTGGTCGATGAGCGAGCCGAGGCGCTCGTGCGGGGGATAGCGCAGCATCCGCTGGAAGTGCACGATGCCGAGGAACCGCCCGGTCGGCGGCTCGTACGGCGGGAGGGTCACGCACACCGCCGCGCCGAGCGCGGGCGGCAGGTCGTGCCGGCGGATGAGGGCGAGCCCCTCGGCCACCGTGGCATCGGCCGACACGATGATCGGCTCGGTCGTCATGAGCCCGCCGGCGGTGTCGGGCCCGTAGGACAGCAGGAACCGGACATCCTCGGCCTCCTCGGGCTCCATGAGCTCGAGGAGGTGCTCGCCGCGATCTTCGGGCAGCTGCGCGATGAGGTCGGCCGCGTCGTCGGGCTGCATGTGGTCGAGCACGTCGGCCGCGCGATCGTCGCCGAGCTTGGCGAGGATCTCGACCTGGTCGGCCTCGGGCATCTCTTCCAGCACGTCGGCGAGCCGGTCGTCGGGCAGCTCCTCGGCGACCTCCTGGCGTCGCTGCGGGGGCAGGTCGAGCAGCGTGCTGGCGAGGTCGGCGGGCTTGAGCTCGGAGTACGTGGCGATGAGCTGCTCGGCCGACTGCGCCTCGCCGGCGGCCGTGGTCTCGCGCACCTCGCGCCACGTGACGTACGCCGACGGCCCCTTCGCGAACGGCGATGCGCTCGTCTTGGGCCGGCGCACGAACAGCTGGTCGACCTCCCACTCGCCGGGATCGCGCTCCTCGATCGCGACATCCTCGATCGTGGCCGTGCCCGAGCCGTCGTTGAACGAGACCTTGCGCCCGAGCATCTCGGCGATCACGCGCACCTCGCCGCCGCGCTGCTCGAACCTGCGCAGGTTGATCAGGCCGGTCGTGATGATCTGGCCGCCGCCGATCGAGGTGACGCGACCGATCGAGACGAACACCCGGCGCTTGCCGGGGATCTCGACGATCAACCCCACCACGCGCGGCGGATCGGACTTGCGGTACACCACGAGCACGTCGCGGACCCGGCCCACGCGGTCGCCCGCGGGGTCGAAGACGGGGCACCCGGCGAGTCGGGCGACGAAGACTCTCGTGGCGCTCACGCCTCCAACTTACCCCCGAGGTCGGCGCTTCCGGCGGGAGCGACGGCCACCATGGGAGAATGGCCCGGTGAGCACGCAGAGCCCGTTCGGCGGTCGCATCGGCCGCGCCTTCCCGACGCTGCCCAGGGGCGAGACGGTCGCGAGCTACGAGACGTACCAGGAGGCGCAGGCGGCCGTCGACCGGCTCGCCAAGGCCGAGTTCCCCGTGAAGGAGCTCTCGATCGTCGGCCACGACCTCACGAGCGTCGAGCGCATCACGGGCACCCTCAGTTGGGGTCGCGCCGCGGGCGCCGGCGCACTGGCGGGCGCCTGGTTCGGCACCTTCCTCGGTCTGCTGCTCTTCATCTTCTCGCCGTCGGGCACGTCGCTCGGCATCCTCGGCGCCGCGATCCTGATCGGCGCCGGCTTCGGCATGATCTTCAGCGTCGTGTCGTACTCGGTCAACCGCCGCCGCCGCGACTTCACCTCCGTCATGCAGGTGCTCGCCACGCGGTACGCCGTGATCGCCGAGCCGGCCCACGTCGCGCGGGCCCGCGAGGTGCTGGGCGTGACGGATGCCGCGGCGCCGCCGTCGCCCGCGGCCGCGCCCGTCGTCGCGCCGCCGGCCCCGCCCGCGCCGCCCGCCCAGCGCCCGGCCGAGCCGACGGCCCCGGTCCCGCCGTCGAGCGACGCCGGCCCGACCGAGCCGCCGCGGCCCGTCGACGAGTCCCGTCCGCTCACCTACGGCGAGGCTCAGGACGCCGCGCGCCGGGCCGCCCGCGAGCGCCGCGAGGCCGACGGCGCCTGACGCCGGCGCGTCGCCCGCGGTCGCCGCGACATCCGGTCACGCTCGCACGCCACACCGGCACCTGCGCCACATGCGCGCCCGCGCGCCGGTCCGACCGGCGAACAGGGGACGGGAGTGGCGCAAGCACGCCCGTCGGCCGTCAGCGGGCGGCGCCCTGCACCCACGCCTCGACCTCGTCGGCCGTGCGAGGGATGCCGGCCGAGAGGTTCTCGGCGCCGTCGGCCGTGACGAGGATGTCGTCCTCGATGCGCACGCCGATGCCGCGGAACTCCTCGGGCACGGTGAGGTCGTCGGGCTGGAAGTAGAGGCCCGGCTCGATCGTGAACACCATGCCCGGCTCGAGCACGCCGTCCATGTACATCGAGCGGCGCGCCTGCGCGCAGTCGTGCACGTCGAGGCCGAGGTGGTGGCTCGTGCCGTGGACCATGTAGCGGCGGTGGAACTGGTTCTCGGGCCGGAGCGACTCCTCGGCCGAGACCGGCAGGAAGCCCCACTCCGCGGTCTTCGCGGCGATGACCGCCATCGCGGCGGCGTGCACCTCGCGGAAGATCGCCCCCGGCTTCACGACGCGGAACGCCGCATCCGCCGCCTCGAGCACGGCCTCGTACACCTGCCGCTGCACAGGCGAGAACGAGCCGTTCACCGGGAACGTGCGCGTGATGTCGGCGGTGTAGTAGGTGTCGCGGGGGGGGGGGGGGGGGGGGGGGGAGGGGGGGGGGGGGGGGAGGGGGGGGGGGGTGGGGGGGTGGGGGGGGGGGGTGGGGTGGGGGGAGGATGTCGCGACCGAGCCATACCCACAACTAT
>NZ_JBVHVX010000022.1:0-82814 GCF_055564615.1 Agromyces sp. NPDC029043
AGAGGGGGGGGGGAACCGCGGAACAACCCAACACCCCCACCGAGGAAAAAACAAAAAGAAAAAAACAACAAAAAAGAAGCAGAGACAAACACCTGGGGGCTCCCCCCCTCGACTCAGGTGAGAGGACGGATCAGGCGTTGGCGGCCTTGTACTCACGACGACGACGATGCAGGATCGGCTCGGTGTAGCCGCTGGGCTGCTTGGCGCCCTCGAGGATCAGCTCCTTGGCCGCCTGGAAGGCGATGTTGGAGTCGAAGTCGGGTGCCATCGGCGAGTACGTCGGATCGCCGGCGTTCTGCCGGTCGACGACCGGCGCCATCCGCTCGAGAGCGGCGACGATGTCAGCCTCGCTGATGATGCCGTGGTGCAGCCAGTTGGCGAGCAGCTGGCTCGAGATCCGGAGCGTCGCACGATCTTCCATGAGGGCGATGTCGTGGATGTCGGGCACCTTGGAACAGCCGACGCCCTGATCGATCCAGCGGACCACATAGCCCAGGATCGACTGGCAGTTGTTGTCGAGCTCTTCCTTCTTCTCCTCGTCGGACCAGTCGGTCTTCGGGGCGAGGGGGATCGTCAGGATGTCGTCGACCGATGCAGGATCGCGCTTGGCGATCTCGTCCTGCCGCTCGAACACATCGACGAGGTGATAGTGCATGGCGTGCAGGGTGGCACCGGTGGGCGAGGGCACCCAGGCGGTGGTGGCACCGGCCAGCGGCTGGCCGATCTTCTGCTCGACCATGTCGGCCATGAGATCGGTCATCGCCCACATGCCCTTGCCGATCTGCGCCTTGTGCTGCAGACCCGCGGCCAGCCCGGTGTCGACGTTGAAGTCCTCGTAGGCGGAGATCCACTTCTGCTTCTTCATCTCGCCCTTGCGGATCATCGCGCCGGCCTGCATCGAGGTGTGGATCTCGTCGCCGGTGCGGTCGAGGAAACCGGTGTTGATGAACACGACGCGGGCCTCGGCGGCCTGGATGGCGGCCTTCAGGTTCACCGTGGTGCGGCGCTCCTCATCCATGATGCCGACCTTGAGGGTGTTCTCCGGCAGACCGAGGACCTGCTCGACCCGGCCGAACAGCTCGACGGTGAACGCGACCTCGTCGGGGCCGTGCATCTTGGGCTTCACGATGTAGATCGAGCCGGTGCGCGAGTTCGCGAGACCGGACTCACCGCCGGACAGACCATGGATGCCGATCAGCGAGGTGAACAGTCCGTCGAGGATGCCCTCGGGAACCTCGTTGCCCTCGGCGTCGAGAATGGCGTCGTTGGTCATCAGGTGACCGACGTTGCGGACGAACAGCAGCGAGCGGCCATGCAGATCGAAGCCCGTGCCGTCGGGTGCGGTGTACTCGCGGTTGCCGTTGAGGACGCGGGTGAAGCTCTTGCCGCCCTTGCTGACCTCCTCGGCGAGATCGCCGCGGTTGAGGCCGAGCCAGTTGCGGTAGCCGACGACCTTGTCGTCGGCGTCGACGGCGGCGACCGAGTCCTCGAAGTCCATGATCGTGGTGATCGCGGACTCCATGACGACGTCCTTGATGCCGGCCGGATCGGTGGAGCCGATCGGGGAGGACGGGTCGATCTCGATGTCGAGGTACAGACCGTTGTGGCGCAACAGGATCGACGACGGCGTGCCCGGCTCACCGCGGTAGCCGGCGAATGCCGACGGATCGGCCAGAGTCGACGTCGTGCCGTCGCCCAGGGTCACCTGGACCGAACCTTCGGCAACGGTGAACTTCGCGACATCGGTGTAGCTGCACTGCTCGAGCGGGACGGCCTTGTCGAGGAAGTCCTTGGCGTAGGCGATGACCTTGTCGCCGCGAACCTTGTTGTAGCCCTTGCCCTTCTCCGCGCCGTCGGCCTCGGGGATGACGTCGGTGCCGTACAGCGCGTCGTAGAGCGAACCCCAGCGGGCGTTGGCGGCGTTCAGCGCGAATCGCGCATTGAGGATCGGCACGACGAGCTGCGGGCCGGCGGTGTCGGCGATCTCGCGGTCGACATTGGCGGTGGAGATCTGGAAGTCCGCGGGGACGTCGACGAGGTAGCCGATCTCCTGCAGGAAGGACTTGTACGCGTCGAAGTCGAGCTCGCCCGGTGCGGCCGGGTGATTGAGATGCCAGGCGTCGATCTTGGCCTGCAGATCATCGCGGATGGCCAGCAGTTCGCGGTTGCGCGGAGCGAGGTCATTGATGACCGCGGCGGCACCCGCCCAGAAGGCATCCTGATCTACGCCGGTCCCGGGCAGTGCCTCGTTGTTGATGAAGTCATACAGGACGGGAGCGACCTGTAGGCCGTGGACGGAGATCCGGTCGGACATGTCTGCCTTTCTATCGTCGGCGCAGCGCAGCGTCGCGCGCGCCCGGCGGGGACGAGGACGGATGATTGACGCGTCCATCCTACTCGGCGGTAATCGCCCTCCGCGCCCGGCGTCCTGGACAGTCCCGGGCGTCTCGGTTCATCGCCCTCGTCGCCGTGTAGACGGATGCGACGCAGGTCACGGCCCCGAGGTGGCCGCAGTTCCGTCAGTTCTCGTCGATCGTCGCGAGCAGGTGCGCGCAGTGTGCACCGATGCGTGCGCGTAGGACGGCGCCGGCATCGGCGATCTCGGTCTGTCGGCGTACGTACTCGGCTCGGCCGGTGGGCGTCTCGATGGGTACCGGCTGATACCCGTGATCGCGGAGGTCGTACGGGCTCGCGCACATGTCGAGTTCGCGGGCCCGTAGAGCCAGGGCGAACGCGTCGAGTGTCAGCTCGGCGGGCAGGAGCGGCTGCAGGGTGAAGCAGGTCCGGTAGAGGTCCATCGTCGCGTGCAGGCAGCCGGGTTGTTCGTGATCGAGCTGATCGGCCCGGGTCAGTTCCTGGTCGTTGCGTGGGCGCGCCGACGGCGTGAAGAACCGAAACGCGTCGAAATGGGTGCAGCGCAACGGCATCGACTCGACGACCCGGTCGGTGCCGGCGGCACCGAGGCGCAGCGGAATGTCATGGCGCGGGGCGTCGTCGCGATACACCATCGCCCACTCGTGCAGGCCGAAGCAGCCGAGGCGTCGGGGCCGGGCGGCGGTGGCGGCCAGCAACGCCGACGCCGCGCGCAGGTGCGTGCGCCGTCCGAGGAGAAACGCGTCGTCGACGGTGACGCCGATCGTCGACCCGATCGTCGTCTGCCGGTATCCGCGGCCGACGAGGAGCTCGCTGGTCGCGGTGCGTGCGGTCCGGTCGTCGTCGGAGGTGATCAGCACGACGCCGTGGCCGGGATGCCAGCGCCGGATATGCGCGGGCCGCGACGCGTAGTAGGTGAACAGGAAGTCGATCACCGGATGCTTCTCGCCGCGGCGTCGGCCGCGCAGGTAATCGCCGACGAGATCATCGACGCGCCGCGCATGGCGGTCACGGCGGGCGAGCCACGTCGCGGTGTCCAGTACGGCGGGGCCGTCGAGGGCGATGGCGGACATGGTCATACCCGATGCGTCTCGTCGCGAACGGTGCCGACGAACTCCTCGACGAGATCGGCGAGCGCGACGATGCCGATGGTGCGGCCCGTATCGTCGACCACCGCGCCGAGGTGAGAGCTGGTGCGGCGCAACGCGGTGGTGGCCTCATCGAGCGGCGTCGTCGACGCGATCACCGGCAGCGGCCGGATCTTGTCGATCCCGATGATGGTGTGCGGGCCGACATGCGGATCCAGGATGTCGTCGAGGATGTCCTTGAGATGCAGATACCCGGTGAACGTGCCGTCGGGGCCACGCACGGGGAACCGGGAGAATCCCGTCGTGCTGACCGCCTCCTCGAGCGCGCCGAGCGTGGGTCCGGTGCCACCGGTCTCCGGATCGCGTTCGACACCGACGCTGCGCATCTGATCCAGCGGGATCATCACCTCGACGACCTGCCTGCTCACCGACTTCAGGGCGCGCGTGAGACGTTCGTGCTCCTCGGCGTCGATCAATCCCTCCTGCTTGGACTCGCCGAGCATCTGGGCGAGTTCGCCGGGGGAGACCGTCGCGTCGAGCTCGTCCTTGGGCTCGACCCGCATGGCCCGCAGCGAGATGTTCGCGAGCCAGTTGTAGAAGGCGATCAGTGGCCGTGCCAGTCGGATGAAGACGAGATGGATGGGCACCAGCAGCATGGCGGCGCTCTCCGGTCCGGCGAGGGCGATGTTCTTCGGGACCATCTCGCCCAGCAGGATGTGCAGCACCACGACGAGTGCCAGCGCGATCGTGAAGGCGATCGGATGCAGGAGGGCGTCGGGTATGTGCAGCAGATGGAGCGGTTTCTCGATCAGATGCGCGACGGCGGGTTCGGCGACCCGGCCGAGCAGGATCGAGCAGATGGTGATGCCGAGCTGTGCGCCCGCCAGCATCAGCGACAGGCGCTCGCCTGCCCGGATCACCGTGCGGGCGCGCTTCTTGCCGTCCTCCTCGAGCGCCTCGAGACGGTCGCGGCGCGTGGAGATGAGCGAGAACTCTGAACCGACGAAGAAGGCGTTGCCGGCCAGCAGCAGCACCGCGAGAAGCATGGCGCCGACGTCACCCATCGGCGGGCTCCCCGGCGTCGGCTGTGTCGGGGTCGGGTGTCTCGGCGTGATCAGGCGTCTCGGTGTGATCGACGGGTCGCAGGGCGACGACGTCGACGCGGCGTCCATCCATCTGCATCACCGTCGCCCGCCAGTTCTTCTCGATGCCGGGCATGTCGGGCAGTTCCTCGTCGTCGTCCTCGACGACGGCGGATCGGTTGGGCAGCTCGACGCTGTCCCCGACAGCGGGTATCACCCCGAGCTCGAACATGACGAGGCCGCCGAGGGTGTCGTAGGAGCCCTCGGGGGCGCGGTAGCCGGTGGCGTCGAAGAGTTCGTCGAGACGCAGGAGTCCGGCGCACAGGAAGCCGTCGCCGTCGGGTTGCACGTCGGCACGCTCGTGATCGTGCTCGTCGGTCACGTCGCCGACGATCTCCTCGATGACGTCCTCGGAGGTGACGATGCCCGCCGCACCTCCGTATTCGTCGATGACCATGCACACCTCCATGCCGTGGGCACGGATGCGCATGGCGAGGGCATCGCCGTCGAGGCTGGCCGGCACCCGCGGTACCGGGCGGGCGAGTTCGGCGAGGCGGGTCGTCGAGAGGCGGTCGGGTGCGACGGTGAAGGCCTGCTTGATGTGGACGACGCCGAGGAGATCGTCGAGGTCGCCGTCGTTGACGATGGGGAAGCGGGAGTGACCGGTCTCCGACGCGGCGATCACCAGATCACGCACCGAGTCCTCGGCGTCGAGACAGTCCACCTTGACGCGCGGCGTCATGAGGTCCTCGGCGGAGAGCTCACCGAATTTCAGCGATCGGTCGACCAGGGCGGCGGTGTCCTCGTCGATGGACCCCCGCCGCGCCGAATTGCGGACGAGGGAGACGAGCTCCTGCGGCGACCGAGCCGACCGCAGCTCTTCCGCGGGCTCGATGCCCAGGCGCCGGACAATCCAGTTGGCGGTTCCGTTGAGTCCGTTGATCGCCCACCGGAACACGGCCGAGAAGATGGTCATCGGCCCGGCGGTGGCCCGCGCGACCGCCAGCGGCTTGGCGATGGCGAGGTTCTTGGGAATCAGCTCGCCGAGCACCATCGACAGTGACGTGGCGATGATCAGGGCCAACGCCAGCGAGAGCCCACTCGAGAGTGACTCGCTCAGGCCGAGTGCGGTGAAGGCGGGATCCAGAATCCGGGCGAGGACCGGCTCGGCGATGTAGCCGGTGATCAGGGTGGTGATCGTGATCCCGAGCTGCGCGCCGGAGAGCTGGAAGGACAGTGTGCGATGGGCTTTGCGGACGAGCCGCGACCGCCGGTCGCCTCGTGTGGCGACATCGTCCTCGACGGTCGATCGTTCCAGCGCAGTCAGCGAGAACTCTGAGGCGACGAACAGCGCGGTCCCGAGGGTCAGCGCGACGAATCCGACAAGACTGGCGATGTAGAGGATGATCTCCACCGTCACCACCCACGCGGCAGGGGACGCCCTTCGGCGAAACCTGCCGGCGACTGGATGCCGAGGACCACTCTGTCGTGGAGTTCGGCGAGGGTACGGGCCCCCGTGTAGGTGGCCGTGCTGCGCAGGCCCGAGCAGATCTGGTCGATGAGATCCTCGACGCTGGGGCGCTCTGGGTCGACGCGGATGCGCGAACTCGAGATCCCTTCCTCGAAGAGGGCCTTGCGGGCCCGGTCGTAGGCGCCGTCACCGGCGGACCGGGCGGCGACGGCACGCTTGGATGCCATCCCGTAGCCGACCTTGAACTCGCCGTCGGCGTCGCGTCGTAACTCGCCGGGCGACTCGTAGGTTCCGGCGAACCACGACCCGATCATCACATTCGACGCCCCGGCCGCGATGGCGAGGGCGACATCACGTGGATGTCGGACGCCGCCGTCGGCCCACACGTGAGCGCCGTGTTGCCGTGCGACAGAAGCACATTCGGCGACTGCCGAGAACTGCGGACGACCCACACCGGTCATCATGCGGGTGGTGCACATCGCGCCGGGGCCGACCCCGACCTTGATGATCGACGCGCCGGCCGCGACGAGATCGAGGGTGCCCTCGGCGGAGACGACGTTGCCCGCGGCGATCGGTACGCCGAGATCCGCATCGGCCACCGACCGCAGCGCGGTCAGCATCTTCTGCTGATGACCGTGGGCGGTGTCGATGACGAGCAGATCCGCACCGGCCGCCACCAGTGCGGCGGCCTTGCCGACGACATCGCCGTTGATCCCGACCGCCGCGGCGATCCGCAGCGCGCCGGAGGCGTCGGTGTTGGGGCGATAGATGCCGTGGCGGATGGCGCCCAGTGTCGTCAGGACACCCGCGAGCCGGCCGCTGTCATCGGTGAGGACGGCGAGGCCGACGTGTCCGTCGGACAGCGCGTCGAACACCTTGCGCGGGTCGGTGTCGACCGGCAACGTCAGGACATCGGGATCGAGGACGTCACGCACGCGTGTGAACCGGTCGACGTCCTGGCAGCGGCTCTCGGTGACGAGACCGATCGGTCGTCGGTGATCGTCGATGACGACTGCGGCGCCATGTGCGCGCTTGGGTAACAGCCCGAGCGCATCGGAGACCGAATCCTCGGGTCCGAGGGTGACCGGCGTGTCCGCGATGAGGTGCCGCGACTTGACGAACGAGATCGAATCGGTGGCCGCCGCGATCGGCAGATCCTGCGGCAGCACCACCAAACCCCCACGCCGGGCGACGGTTTCGGACATCCGCTTACCGGCGACGGCGGTCATGTTGGCGACGACGACGGGGATCGTCGTGCCGCTGCCGTCGTCGGTCGAGATGTCGACGTCGAAACGCGAGGTGACATCCGACCTGTTCGGCACGATGAACAGGTCGTCGTAGGTCAGGTCGTGCGTCGGATGGTGGCCCTCGATGAATCGCACGGGCTGCTGATCACTCCTCGATCTCGGTGCGGTCCCCGCTCCACAGCGTGTGGAAGGTGCCGGGCTTGTCGACGCGCTGGTAGGTATGCGCGCCGAAGTAGTCACGCAGACCCTGGGTCAGCGCCGCCGGCAGACGCTCGGCACGCAGACCGTCGTAGTACGACAGCGACGACGCGAACGCCGGGACCGGGATGCCGAGCAGCGTCGCGGTCGCGACGACGCGGCGCCAGCTGTCGATGCCGGCCTCCACGGCCTCACGGAAGTACGGTGCGAGCAGGAGGCTGGGCAGCGTCGGGTCGTCGGCGTAGGCCTCGCGAATGCGGTTGAGGAACTGCGCACGGATGATGCATCCGCCGCGCCAGATGGTGGCCAGCGAACCACGATCGACATCCCAGCCGTATTCGGCACTGCCTGCGGCGATCTGATCGAAGCCCTGGGCGTAGGCGACGACCTTGGACGCGTAGAGCGCGGTCTTGACGTCCTCCACGAAGGCGTCGCGGTCGGTGGGCGCATCGCCCAGCGAACCGGAGGCCAGGCCGTGGGCGGCGGCGCGCTGTGCGGTGGAGCTCGACAGCGCGCGGGCGAAGACCGCCTCGGCGATACCGGTGGTGGGGATGCCGAGATCCAGTGCGGACTTCACCGTCCAGCGGCCGGTGCCCTTCTGACCCGCCTCGTCGACGATGACGTCGACGAGCGGCTTGCCGGTCTCGGCGTCGACCTGGCTCAGGACCTCGGCGGTGATCTCGATCAGGTAGCTCTCGAGTTCGGTGGTGTTCCACTGGCGGAACACCTCGGCGATGTCGGCGACGGGCAGGTCGAGCGCCTGGCGGAGCAGGTCGTAGGCCTCGCCGATGAGCTGCATGTCGGCGTACTCGATGCCGTTGTGCACCATCTTCACGAAGTGGCCGGAGCCATCGGGTCCGATGTGGGTGCAGCAGGGCTCGCCGTCGACGTGGGCGGAGATCGACTCGAGGAGGGGGCCGAGCGACTTGTAGGACTCGGCGGGGCCGCCGGGCATGATCGACGGCCCGTTGAGCGCGCCCTCCTCGCCGCCGGAGATGCCGGCGCCGACGAAGTGCAGACCGCGTTCGGCGAGCGCCGATTCGCGGCGGATGGTGTCGGTGTAGAGGGCGTTGCCGCCGTCGATGATGATGTCGCCGGGTTCCATTGCGTCGGCCAGCTCGTTGATGACCGCGTCGGTGGCCTCGCCGGCCTTGACCATGATCAGCACGCGCCGCGGACGTTCCAGCGCGGCGACGAACTCGTCCATCGTCTCCGTGCGGATGAATTGTCCGTCGCCGCCGTGCTCGGCCAACAGCGCATCGGTCTTGGCGATGCTGCGATTGTGCAGGGCGACGGTGTATCCGTGCCGGGCGAAGTTGCGGGCGATGTTGGAGCCCATCACGGCGAGGCCGGTGACCCCGATCTGTGCGGTGGAACCTGAGGAGTTCGTCATGCTTCTCACCCTATGGGTTGCGGGTCTGCGACGAGAACCCCGGAGCGTTTTCCGAGACCATCCGGCGGGTCAGTGACCGGAGAAAAGCCGATGCAGCTCGGTCAGCCACGGAATCGCCACGGCGAGCGTGGGAATCACCAGGATCGCGGCGGCGGCCAGATAGGCCACCGGGGCAACCCACGCGGGCGCGTGCCCGTCGCGCAGGCGCTGCACGCGGACCAGGGTGGTGGGACCGCCGACGGCCAGGGCACCGCGCGGGGCGACGGCGTCGGCGCACGCGACGAGAGCGCGGCCCAGGGTGGTGGGGGTCGTCGCGCGGACCGCGTGGTCGTCGGCGAGCGCCTCGACCAGCAACTCCACGGCACCCAGTGCGGAACTACTCCGCACGAACCTCGGGAATGCCTCGTGCAGCGCGATGAACGCCTCGAGGACGAGATCGTGACGTGCTCGCAGGTGCGCGCGCTCGTGGGCGAGGACGGCACGCAGTTCGTCGCGTGAGAGTCGGGTGACGACACCTTCGCTGACGACGACACGCTGACGGATCCCGGGCAGGCAGTAGGCGAGCGGTTGCTCGACGTCGATCATCCGCACATCGGGCCCGAAGAGCGCCGTGTCGTGATGATCGCAGCGATCGAGGATGTCGATGAGCTGACGGTGCGTCGAGCGGCGTGCACGGGTTCGGACGCCGACCCGGATCACGGTGAAGAACAGCCGCGCGCCGATGACGAGGGTCAGGGCGAAGACGGCCACGCAGATCATCCACAACGGCCAACCCATGCGGTCGATCTCGTCGATCGGGTGGGTCGTCGGGGTTCCGTCCGGACCGGGCGCGAGGAGATTCGACGCGATCGCCAGTCCACAGCTGAATGCCGAGAGGACAGCCGCCAGGGTGATCGCCTGCCACAGCGTCATCGCGGCGCGTGGGCAGCGGATCGGCCAGCGTGCGCGAGACAGTGCCTCGGGTGCCGGCCCCACCAACACCAACGTCACGATGCCAAAGAGCAACGCGGTCATCGGGTCATCCTCGGGGCTGTGTGGACGGGGGACGTGATGCGGTGCGAATCTACCGGTTGTCGGCGGCTCCGCGGGCTGCTTCGAGTGCATCGAGTGCATTGCGCAGGGCGGCGGCCTCGTCGGCCCCGACGCGTCCGACGAACGAGACCAGCGCCGCGTGGCGTGATCCAGGAGCGTCGGCTTCGCTGAGGGCGTCGACCATCAGGCTCGCGACGAGATCCTCACGAGGGTGTGTGGGGACGTACTTGTGTGCTCTGTCGTCGCGGATCTGAGTGACGAGATTCTTCTTGGCGAGACGCTGCAGGACGGTCATCACTGTGGTGTAGGCCAGTGAGCGGGTGCGCGACAGCGTCGCATGCACCTGACGGACGGTCTGGGGCTCCGGGCTTTCCCAGAGACTGTCCATCACCGCGCGTTCGAGGTCGCCCAAGCCATTCATCTTTCGCATTTTACTGCTGTTCCTCCTGCTCGCGAATCACTGGTCGCCGGCCGGGGCGCGACGGTGTCGAGAAAGTTCTTTTATCGGTTCTGACCTGGTATCTCATCGGTGGGGCCGGGTCGTCGGAGTGGTGTCGACGATTCGGCGCTTGACACGTTTGTAAGGGTAGCCTACATTAAGTCTTACGTCGGACCGAGCGAGAGTCCTGAGGGCTGCAGAGACCCCCGGTCCACGCCACGAAAGGCCCCACATCCCCAACGGGATGTGGGGCCTTTCGGTTCCCATGGGCCGCGTGCCGCGCGTTGCGGGCCTCGGAATGCGCTCGTGGTGGTGACCGTGAAACGCTGTCAGGCATGAGCGATTCGGTCAGCAACAGTGAGCGCATGAAATCGTCGGCCCGGCTCGGTCTCGATCACGAGCTCGGGTTGGAGGTGATCGACGTGACCATCGACGGGATGGTCGCGACCATGGACATCACGCCCCGACATCACCAGCCGTTCGGAATCGTGCACGGCGGCGTCTACTGCGCCATCGCCGAGAGTGTGGGCAGCATGAGCGGGTTCTACTGGTTGCAGGAAACCGGGCTCGGCGGTCATGCCGTCGGCGTCAACAACAACACCGACTTTCTCCGGTCCATCGGTTCGGGCACCGTCACCGCGCGGTCGACGCCGATCCACCGGGGGCGACGTCAGCAGTTGTGGTTGATCGAGATGACCGACGACGACGGTCGACTCGTCGCGCGCACCCAGCTGCGGTTGCAGAACATCGAACCGGCCGTCGACGCCGGCGAGTGATCCGATGACCTCTGCCAAATTCAATCCGAGCGTGCGAGCCGCTATCGAGGAGATCCTCGGAGCCGTCGACGGCGATCTCGCAGCGGGATATCCGGGCGATCGCAGTGCGCCGCAGCCGGTGCACACCGTCTATGTCGGTGCCGCCGACGTCACCGTCGACACCCCGCGTCTCTGGGGTGAGCAGGCCGCCGCGATCGCCGATGCCCATGGAGCAGTGCTGCTCGATCTCGCCGACGGTGACGAGGCGACCGTCGACATCGCCACCGGCCGCCTGGCCACCGACCCGATCGAGGATCTCCGCATCGATCTCGAGGACGGATACGGGTGGCGCCTCGACACCGTCGAGGACGCCCACGCCCGCGCAGCCGGTCAGGTCCTGAGCCAGTGGGCGGCGCGCCGCGGCATCGCCGACGCACACCCACTGCCGCCCCGGATCGCAGGCGTCCGTGCCAAGGGGCTGGGCGCCGCCGAACGTCCGCGGGGGCTGCGCACCCTGGAGTTGGTCCTCGACGGCGCCGGCGGTGTTCCCGACGGATTCGTGTTCACCGTGCCGAAACTCCGTGACGTCCGCCAGGTCGACGCCGTGAATCTCCTGTGCGCCGAGTTTGAGCGCGTCCACGGACTCGCCGAGGGTGCGCTCAACTATGAGCTGCAGATCGAGATCCCGCAGGCGGTACTCGGTGCCGACGGGACCGCCACGCTCGCGCGAGCGATCCACCGCGGGGTGCCGCGTCTCGTCGGATTGCATTACGGCACATACGATTACAGTGCGGCCTGCGGGATCGTCTCGGCGCAGCAATCGCTGGCACATCCGGTGGCCGATCACGCCAAGGCGGTCATGCAGGCCGCGGCGGCGCAGACCGGGGTGTGGATCAGTGACGGTTCCACGCAGGTCATGCCGACCGGATCCCCGGAGCAGGTCGAGAGTGCGCTGCGTCGTCACCACGCCCTGGTGACGCGTTCACTCGAACGCGGCATCTATCAGGGATGGGACATGCATCCCGGTCACCTCGTCACCCGACGCCTCGCCGTGGCCGGGTTCTTCCGCTCCGCCATGCCGGTGGCGGCCGGACGATTGCAGGCCTACTTCGACCGGCAACCCGATTCCCCGTCGCTGGGCTCGCCCGGATCCGGCGACGTCGTCGACGAGCCGGCGACCGCGATGTCGTTGGCCGCGGTCGTCGGCCGGGGCGCAGCTGCCGGTGCGTTCACCGCCGCGGAGGTCACCGCGGTGGCGCCGTCCTGCACACCGGAGCGCCTGGCGGCGTTGCGGGCCTCCGGCGGCGCGCTGGGGGCCGCCGACTGAGGTCGCCGATCGCCACGACGGTTGGCGCGCCACCGGTGACGAGGCGTGGCAGGATGACAGCACAATGACGTCGATCCGGGGCTGTCCCGACCCGGGAGGAGTGTTATCCGGTGCGTCTGTCACCCCATGAGCAGGAACGGTTGCTGATCTCCTATGCGGCAGAACTCGCGCGGCGCCGGCAGGCCAGGGGGCTGTTACTCAATCATCCCGAAGCCGTCGCGGTGATCACCGATCACGTCCTCGAGGGCGCGCGGGACGGTCGCTCGGTCATCGAGCTGATGGCCTCGGGCAGAGAGGTTCTCGGCCGCGACGAGGTCATGGAGGGCGTACCCGAGATGCTGCACGACGTTCAGGTCGAGGCCACCTTTCCCGACGGCACCAAACTCGTCACCGTCCACAATCCGATCGACTGAAGGCAGGTGGAGATGGCCGAGCGCGCCGGATCGGGCCTCATTCCCGGTGAGGTGATCCCCGCCGAGGGGGAGATCGAACTCAACGCGGCCTCCGACGCGGTGGAACTCGTCGTCGTCAATCGAGGTGACCGTCCGGTCCAGGTCGGATCGCATGTCCATTTCCCGCAGTCCAACGCTGCCCTCGACTTCGATCGCGATGCCGCCCGCGGCCGCCGCCTCGACATCCCCGCGGGCACCGCGGTGCGCTTCGAACCGGGCATAGAGATGACCGTGAACCTGGTGAAACTGGGCGGATCGCGTGAGGTGTACGGCATCTCCCTCGATGCGCCGGGAAGGATCGACTGATGGCCCGGCTCGGACGCGACCGATATGCGCAACTGTTCGGACCGACCGTCGGCGACCGGATTCGCCTCGCCGACACCCGCCTGCTCATCGAGGTCACCGAGGATCGCAGTGGCGGCCCGGGCCGCGCCGGCGACGAAGCCGTCTTCGGCGGCGGCAAGGTCATCCGGGAGTCGATGGGGCAGAGTCGGGCGAGCCGCGCCGACGGCGCACCCGATACCGTCATCACGGGCGTGGTGATCCTCGATCACTGGGGAATCATCAAGGCGGACCTGGGTATTCGAGACGGCCGGATCGTCGCGATGGGTAAGGCCGGCAACCCGGACACGATGGACGGGGTTCATCCCGACCTGGTGATCGGGCCGTCGACGGAGATCATCGCGGGCAACGGCAAGATCGTCACCGCCGGCGGCATCGACTGTCACGTCCACTTCATCTGCCCGCAGATCCTCGACGAGGCGATCGGCAACGGCATCACCACCATGATCGGCGGCGGCACGGGACCGGCCGAAGGAAGCAAGGCCACCACGGTGACGCCGGGTGCCTGGCATCTCGCGTCGATGCTCGTCGCGACCGATCACTGGCCGATGAACATCGCGCTCCTCGGCAAGGGGAACACCGTCGGCGAGGCGGCGATGCGGGAGCAGATCCTCGCCGGCGCCTCGGGTTTCAAGCTCCATGAGGACTGGGGGAGCACCCCCGCGGCCATCGACGCCTGCCTGCGGGTCGCCGACGAGACGGGTGTGCAGGTCGCCCTACACTCGGACACGCTCAACGAGGCGGGTTTCGTCGAGGAGACGCTCGGTGCCATCGCCGGTCGCGGTATCCACGCCTATCACACCGAAGGCGCCGGCGGCGGCCACGCCCCGGACATCATCACCGTCGCGTCCTACGCCAACGTGTTGCCCAGTTCCACCAACCCGACCCGGCCGCACACCACCAACACCCTCAGCGAGCACCTCGACATGCTGATGGTGTGTCATCATCTGAATCCGACGGTGCCGGAGGATCTTGCCTTCGCGGAGAGCCGGATTCGGCCCTCGACCATCGCGGCCGAGGATCTCCTGCACGATCTCGGCGCGATCTCCATGATCGGTTCGGATGCGCAGGCGATGGGCCGGATCGGTGAGGTCGTCCTGCGGACCTGGCAGACCGCGCACGTCATGAAGCTCAAGCGCGGCGCGCTCGAGGGCGACGGCGCCGCCGACAACAATCGCGCCCAGCGGTATGTCGCCAAGTACACGATCTGCCCCGCGATCGCCCATGGCCTCGACGACGAGATCGGCTCGATCGAGACGGGCAAACTCGCCGACCTCGTGCTCTGGGATCCCGCCTTCTTCGGCGTCCGTCCCGATCTGGTCATCAAGGGTGGCGGAATCGCCTGGGCCGCAATGGGTGACGCCAATGCGTCCATTCCGACGCCGCAGCCGGTCCTGCCGCGACCGATGTTCGGCGGCAGCGGGCGGATGGCGGCGTCGACATCGGTGTCGTTCGTGGCACCGGCCGCGATCGACGACGGGCTGACCGAGCGCCTGGCGCTCGATCGCAGGCTCGTCGCCGTGAAGAACACCCGCTCGGTCGGCAAGGCCGACATGCCCCGCAACGACGCGCAGCCGCGCATCGAGGTCGATCCGGACACATTCACGGTGCGGGTCGACGGTGAGGTCTGGGATGCCGCCCCGGTCGCCGAACTGCCCATGGCCCAACGTTATTTCCTGTTCTAGGCGCCGCATCATGGCCCTTGATCCCCTCCACCCGGCAGGTGCACCGCTGGCGATGATGCTCAGCCTCGCCGACTCGCGGCTACCGGTCGGTGGACACGTGCACTCCGGCGGGGTGGAGCAGGCCATCGCCGACGGCGTGGTCCGCTCGACGACGACCCTGGCCGACTACCTGCACCGCCGACTCACGACGACCGGACTGGTTGCCGCGTCCATCGCCGCCGCCGTGGCCGATGGAGTGCTCGATGTCGCTGCCGCACAACGGGAAACAGATGCTCGCACGCCGTCGGCGGCAGCCCGCAAGGCCTCGCTCGCGCAGGGGCGCGGGATGCTGCGGCTGGCCGGTCGGATGTTTCCCGACGACGACTTCTCCGCCCACCGGCCCACAACCCATCTGCCGGTGATCAGTGGATCGATCGGCCGGGTCAGCGGGCTGTCCGGTTTCCACACCGCACTGGTCCTCGTCTACACGACGGTCAGCGGATCGGCCACGGCCGGTCAGCGGCGGCTCGCCCTCGATCCCGCCGATGTCGCGGTGATGATCGCCGAGTTGGGCACCGATTGTGAGCGGATCGCCGCGCAGGCCGCGGTGGAACTCGCCGACGAGTCCGATCCGATCCTCGACATCTTCGCCGAACGCCATGAACGGCAACCGATGCCGCTGTTCATGTCCTGATCCACCTCTACCCGCCCGACCCGTCCTGCACCCATTCGACAAGGAGTACCCCACCATGCCACCGCATCTGATCGACGGTGAACCCCACGGACATGATCACGGACGTCCCCGCCGGCACCGTGAACCCGGTGAGGCGTTGCGGATCGGAGTCGGTGGTCCGGTGGGTTCGGGCAAGACGGCACTCGTCGCGGCGCTGTGCCGTCAACTGCGTGACGAACTGTCAGTCGCGGTGCTGACCAACGACATCTACACCACCGAGGACGCCGACTTCCTCCGGCGAAACGCGGTGCTGCCCGACGAGCGGATCACCGCGGTGCAGACCGGTGGCTGCCCGCACACCGCCATCCGCGATGACATCACCGCCAACCTCGACGCGATTGACGATCTCGTCGCCGCGAACCCGCCGCTCGATCTCATCCTCGTGGAATCCGGCGGCGACAACCTCACCGCAACCTTCTCGACAGGACTCATCGACGTGCAGATCTTCGTCATCGACGTGGCCGGCGGGGACAAGGTGCCCCGCAAGGGAGGTCCGGGAGTGACGTTCTCGGATCTGTTGGTGATCAACAAGATCGATCTCGCCGAGCGGGTCAACGCCGACCTCGACGTCATGCGCCGCGATGCCGAACGCGTCCGTGAGGGACGTCCGACGGCGATGATCTCGCTGACCGACGATCCCGCCGCCACCGACGTACTCGCTTGGGTGCGTGAGCAACTCGCGGCCGCGGCACACGCGGACGCACACACCGCCGACACCCCCGGGTGATCGATCAGTGCGTACCGAGATCAGCATCGTCGCCGCCCGCGGCCGGACGGTGCGGTACCGCGAGCAGGGTGGGCTGGCGGTCCGGCAGACCGGAGCCACCGGCATCCACCTGATCGGTACCGCAGCGACCCCGCTCGGTGGCGACGAGATCATCATCCGCGTCGTCGTGGCGGAGGGTGCGCGGTTGGATCTGCGGACCGTCGCCGCGACGATCGCGCTTCCCTCGGCGCACTGCCTCGAGTCCAGCACCCGGTGGGAGATCGAGGTCGCGTCGGGCGGCGCGCTGTTCTGTGAACCGGAGCCGATGATCGTCGCAGCCGACGCGGTGCACCACAGTCAGACGTCGGTGTCGCTGGCCGCCGACGCCCGGGTCGTCGTCGCCGAACATGCGCAGCTCGGTCGGCACGCGGAGGTCGGCCGCGGCCGCTGGGCCGGTGGGCTGACTGTCGACGTCGACGACATACCCATGCTGCGGCATCGGATGACACTGGGCGCAACGCCGCGAGCCGCCGGCGAATCATCGGGTACGACACCACGTTTTCGCGCGGTCAGCAGCGTCTTCCGGTACCCCGACGATCGGCCGGACGCCGTCGATCCCGACGCGTACGTGGCCCGGTTGCGGTTGGCGCCGGTCGGTGACACACCCGCATCGCTGACGACGGCCCTCGCCGACGGCACATCGGCAGCACGCCGGTTGTGTGACCGGATGGAGAGCGCGGCACTCGCGCCGGGCTGAGTGCCGCGCCGACCGGTGCTAACTCGCCTCGGCCTCTTTGGCTTTCTTCTCGTCGTCGAGCGCACCGGCGGATTCGGCCTCGACCCGGGGGATCGGGCTGTGCTCGAGCTGACTCAGCGCGCCGATCGCGGTGCGCGCGTAGACCTGCTGCTCGGTGACGGCGAGCTGGGAGCGTCCGCGCGTGCTGAACGCGAAGAACCAGTTGACGATGGTGCTCAGGCGATTTCGGAAGCCGACCAGGTACACGAGGTGCAGCGCCAACCATCCGAGCCAGGCGAAGTAGCCCTCGGTCTCGAACTTCTTCGAGGTGAACGGAAGCGGTACCTGCATCACCGCGCTGAAGCGCGAGATGGTGGCCATCGAACCCTTGTCGAAGTAGCTGAACGGCTTGCGCTGATCGGGCGTCTGTCCCTTGGTGAGCTCCGCCTTGATCGCGTCGGCCGCATACCGGCCGCCCTGAATCGCTCCCTGAGCGACACCGGGCACGCCGTCGACGGCCATCATGTCGCCGACGACGAAGACGTTCGGGTGACCGGGGATCGCCAGATCGGGACCGACCTTCACACGTCCCGCACGATCGAGCTCCACACCTGACTGTTCGGCGAGCTGCTTGCCCAGCGGGCTGGCCTGCACACCGGCCGACCACACCTTGCACTGCGACTCGATGCGTCGGGTGGTGCCGTCCTTCTCCTTGACGGTCAGGCCGTCGTAATCGAGGTCGACGACCATCGCGTTGAGCTGGATCTCCACCCCCATCTTCTCCAGACGGGCGGCGGCCTTGCGGCCGAGCTTCTCCCCGAACGGCCCCAGAACCGCGGGCGCGGCGTCGAGGAGGATGACCCGCGCCTGCGTCGGATCGATGTTGCGGAAGGTGCCCTGGAGCGTCTTGTCGCTCATCTCGGCGATCTGACCGGCGAGTTCGACGCCGGTCGGGCCGGCGCCCACCACGACGAAGGTCAGCAGCCGGGCTCGCTCCTCCGGATCATCGGAGAGCTCGGCCTGCTCGAAGGCGCCGAGGATACGGCCGCGCAGTTCGAGTGCATGGTCGATGGTCTTCATACCGGGCGCGTACTCGGCGAACTGATCGTTGCCGAAGTAGGACTGGTCGGCGCCGGCGGCGATGATCAGCTTGTCGAACGGGGTCTCGGTGACCCGCTCGAGCAGCCGGGAGGTGACCTTGCCGCCGTCGAGGTCGATCGAGAAGACGTCGCCGAGGAGCACCTGGACATTGCGCTGTTTGCGCAGGACGACGCGGGTGGCCGGGGCGATCTCGCCCTCGGAGACGATGCCGGTGGCCACCTGATAGAGCATCGGCTGGAACAGGTGATGGGTGGTACGGGCGATCAGCGTGATATCGACATCGGCCTTACGCAGGCGCTGCGCGGCGAACAGGCCGCCGAAGCCGGAGCCGATGATGACCACATGGGGGCGGTTGGTGCTCATCTGCGTGACATCTCCTGTCGGTTGTTTGTCGCATGATCGGCGACGTGGTCTGGCTGTGGTCCGCGCGATCTGCTCCACCACCGGTAACGGTAGTCAATCATCGTGCTCCGGTCGCGGTGAGATCGGACGAAACCCTCACCCGGCTCGATGTCGGCCACCGCGTGCGCCGAACCCGACGGTCCGTGCCTCCCAGTGTGCACGCAGCAACTCGTACTCGACCTCGGCGAGATCGACGTTGCCGTCCGGGGTACCCGACTCGTTCTCCGGGTAATTCACCGCCACCAGACGCATCCCGATCTTCTCCATCACCCGACGAGACCGGATGTTGGCCGCGGTGGTCGACGCGAAGAGCCGACCGGTGCCCAGATCGTCGAATGCGAGGATCACCAGGGCGGCGGCGGCCTCGGTCGCGAAGCCATTACCCCAGGCGGAGCGGGCCAAGCGGTAGCTCAGTTCGATTTCCGGCCGCGGACTGTGGCGCGGGGTACGCAGCGCCGCCCATCCCAGGAATCGGCCACCCCGACGCTCCGTCGCGATCCACAGTCCACCGCGACCGGTGTTCTCCTGCGTCCTCGCGCGGGGGAGGACCCAATGTTCGACGACGTCGCGCGGCGTCGCCTGACCACCGCTCACATACCGCATCACGGCAGGATCGGCGTCGAGGGCGACGAGGACGTCGATGTCATCGGCACCGGCCGGAACCATCCGCATCCGGGGTGTCTCGATGATCACAGTGACCCCACATCGCTCGTCGGTGGCAAGAACAGCAAGAACATAGCGTCGGCGCTACCTCCCGCACCGGCGTGACCCCCGGGCAGAAGTGTACTCAGCACAGCGCCCGCGCGGCACGGTCGTCGCGTGTCGCAGGTCGGCCGGAGTGTCGCGCCGCTCGCCGGGCTCGACGGCGTCCTCGACGGCGTCCTCGGCGACGCTGTCGGGGTCGGGCGCTAGGGTTCTCCACGTGCACGATCAGACAGCCGAGGACACCATCTCTCCCGCCCCGACCGGGGAGTTGCCCGCCGGGTACCGCCCCGCCGCCGACGGCGGCATCGAGTTCGAGATCTCGTTGCGCTGGGGCGATATGGACATCAACAACCACATCAACAACGTGCAGTTCGCGCGGCTCTTCGAGGAGGGCCGGGTACGTGCGTTCTCGGCGTGGTTCGGCGAGGTGCGTCCGCTGCCGATCCTGGTGGCCCGGCAGGATATCGAGTTCCGTGCGCCGTTGGACTATTCGGTCGAACCGGTCACGATGACCGTCGCAATCACGCGGATCGGCACTTCCTCGTTCACCGTGGGTGCGACGCTGCGCGCGCCGTCGGGCACGCTGACCGCGGTGGCGGCCACCTCGATGGTCGCCGTCGATCCTGCGACGGGCAGGTCGATCCCGATCCCCGACGGCCCCAAGGCCGTCATGCGGCGCTGGCAGGGCACTCGGCCCGCGTTCCACGGCGAGGGCTGATTCACCGCCATGCTCGTCCTGCATCGTGCCGAGCGCACCGACACCCTCGCCGATTCGTTGGCCGAGGTGCTCGCGGTGCCCCTCGCCGATCCGATGCGCTCCGAGATCGTCAGCGTGCCGGCGCGCGGGGTGGAGCGGTGGCTGCAGCAGCGCCTCGCGGTGCGGCTCGGCACGGGCGACGACGCGGCGGGAGTGCGCCAAGCGGACGGGATCGCGGCGAACATCGATTTCGATCCGCCCGACGCGCTGGCCGCGCAGATCGCCGACGCCGTCCTCGCGAACACATCGATCGTTGCCGCCCGGCGGGATTGGGAGATCAATCCGTGGCGGGCCAACCGATTGGTCTGGCCGGTTCTGCGCGTCCTGGACGCGTCGCTCGACGATCCCCGCCTGCGCATCATCGCCCGTCACATCGGCGTGCCTGTTCAGGCCGACTCCGATGACTCCCGCACCTCCGCCACCTCCGATGCCGTTAGCTCCGATGCCGTCACCTCCGACGCCGCCACCTCTGACGCCGTGACCGATCGCGAACACCGGCAGGGCCGTCGGTATGCCACCGCCCGGCACATCGCCGATCTCTTCGACCGGTACGGCACCGCGCGGCCCGCGATGATCGCCGCCTGGGCCCGCCACGAATCGCCCGGTGCCGATGTCGGTGACGCCGATGGGGCGGGATCGACGATTGCCGGAGATCTGACCTGGCAACCGGATTTCTGGCGGGCGGTCCGGGCCGAGATCGGCAGCCCTCATCCCGCCGAACAACTCGACGAGGTCTGCCGTCGGCTGCGTGAGGATTCCTCCGCCGGTGACCTGCCCGAACGACTCTGTGTCTTCGGCCCGACCCGCATCACCGAGTCGTTCCGGCAGATCGTCGCCGCCGTGTCGGTCCACCACGATGTGCACCTGTTCCTGCCGCATCCGAGCCCGGCCCTGTGGGCGGCGACGGCTCCGGCGGTGCCGCCGGCGGACGAGGTCGGCGCGCTCCGACGATCGGCGTGGCAGCGGCCGCATGTCGCACACCCGTTGTCGGCCGGGCTGTCCCGCGACGTCACCGAACTGCAGGTGCGGCTGGCCGGCCTCGCCGAGCACGACCTCCATCACCCGCAGCTCACGCCACCGGATCCGGCCACGGTCCTCGGTGCGCTGCAGGCGGGCATCCACGCGGACACCCCACCGACCCTGTCGGTCGCACCCGACTCGACCGTCGAGATCCACGCATGTCACGGCCCGGAGCGGCAGGTCGAGGTGCTGCGCGACCGGCTGCTGCACCTGTTCTCCGCGGATTCCACGCTGCAGCCCCGCGACGTGCTGATCATGTGCCCGGACGTCGAGACCTTCAGTCCGTTGATCCGGGGTGCCTTCGCTCAGACCGGGCGCGACCATCCGGCCTATCAGCTGCGGGTGCGGCTCGCCGATCGTGGTCTGCGGCAGGTGAATCCGGTCCTCGACGTGGTGGCGTCGGTGGTGGAACTCGCCGCGGGGCGCGCCACCACCTCGGAGGTGGTGGATCTGCTGACCCGAGCGCCGGTCGCCGAACGTTTCGGGATGGACCCCGATGATCTGGAAACGGTCCGGGACTGGTTGGCGCGCGGCAACATTCGCTGGGGTCTCGGTGAGCGTGAACGCACTCGATTCGATCTGCGGGACTTCACCGACGGCACGTTCACCGCGGGTCTGGACCGGCTGGCGCTCGGTGCCGTCGCCGACGGCGCCGACGGCCAGTGGCTCGGGGCGGCACTGCCGCTCGACGCGGTGGAGAGCACCGCGTTGGATCTCGTCGGCAGGCTCGAGGAGTTTCTCGCCCGGCTCGACGCCACCGTCGGATGGATGACCGCCGGGCCTGTCACCGTCGACGCCTGGGCCGATATCCTCACCGGCGTCGTCGACGAGGTGACGCTGCCGCCGGCCGGCGAGGAGTGGATGACAGCCGCCGCGATCCGCACGGTGGACCGTGCCCTAGGTGATCGGGCGCGCGCGGCGGCACATGGCGACACCGACGAGCCGACGCTGCTGCGCCTGTCCGACGTCCGTGACCTCATGGCCGGTCTCGCGGTGGGTCGCCCCACACGCTCCAACTTCCGCACCGGGGAGTTGACGGTGTGCTCGATGGTGCCGATGCGGTCGGTGCCGCACCGCGTCATCGTCGCGCTGGGTATCGAGGCCGACGCCTTCCCCCGTGTGCAACGTATCGACGGCGACGACATTCTCGGTGTCGAACCCCTTGTCGGAGAACGGCATCCGCGTGACGAGGACCGCCAGACCTTCCTCGACGCGATCTGCGCCGCGCAGGAGAACCTGCTCGTCTTCTACAGCGGTGCCGATCCGGTCTCCGGTCGGCGGATCCCGCCGGCCGTCGTCGTCAGTGAACTCGCCGACACGGTCGCCGCGCTGACCGGTGCCACCGATGCCGAGGCCGTCATCGGCCACCACACCCTGCACGGCTTCGACGCGCGCAATTTCGTCGACGGCGGCGTCGTCGGAGTCGTCGGGCCGCTCAGTCACGATCGCGAACTGCTCGCGGGCGCCCGCGCCTTGCAATCCGGCGCCGCCACCGAGCGCACCCTGCCCGCGCACGTCCGGATCGGTGCCGCACCCACCGATTCCGGTGATCCCGTCGACATCGATCTCGCCGCCCTGATCGCCTTCCACGTGGCGCCGGTCGAGAACTTCTTCCGTCAGCGACTCGGCATCTGGATTCCGGATCAGGACCGCCCGCATCCCGACGAACTCGACGTCGAACTCGATCCGCTGGACCGCTGGGGCGTCGGCGACCGGTTCCTCGCGCGGATGTTCACCGGCGCCACACTCGCGGAATGTCAGGCCGCCGAACTCCGCCGAGGCACTCTGCCGCCGTTCCGGTTCGGTGCTCGTGAACTCGACCGGATCGCGCCTCAGGTGGAGAAGATCTACGACGCCACCATCCCCCTGCGCACCCGCAACTCGACGACGCTGCGTCCGCAGACCGTCGACGCGGTGATCCCGCTCGCCGACGGGCGGCGCATTCACGGGACCATCGCCGACGTCTTCGACGACGCGATCGTCACCGCCACCTACTCCCGGGTCCGCGCGAAACACCGCCTCACCTCCTGGATTCGGCTGCTCGCGGTCACCGCGGGTACCGCCGCCGCGTCCCGCCCGGCGGTCACCTCCTCGGTCGTCGTCGGACGGGGATCGACGCGCGATCCGGTCGCCATGGCCCGCGTCACCGCACCCGAGGATGCGGTGGCGATCCTCGAGCGCCTCGTCGCCCTGCGCGACCGGGGACTCCGACGCCCGTTGCCGAGTGCGGTCGACGCCGCGGCGATTTACACCGAACGCAGCCGCGGAGGCGAACGGATGTCGATCGGACTGCTGGGTGCACGCAAGGATTTCGACGACAAGTTCGGCGATCATCGCGATCGGTGGCTGCGCCTGGCCTTCGGCGGAAGTGTCGACGCCGCAATCGGTTTCGACGATCTGATGACCGAGCCGATCGCCGCCGATCCCGACGGATGGCACCCACCGCTGCCCGGCGATCCCGGTGATCCGCTGTTCTGCGGCCTGGCCCGCGCGGTGTGGGAGCCGCTGCTCGCTCACGAGGACCGCTCATGACCGACACCGCACGCACCCCGATCCCGTTCGACATCGCCGCGGCGCCCGGTGCGGGCACCACGGTCCTGGAGGCGAGTGCGGGTACGGGCAAGACGTACGCGATCGTGGCGATCGCCGCCCGCTACATCGCCGAGGGGACTCACATCGACCGGCTGCTGCTGGTCACGTTCAGTCGTGCGGCCAGCGCCGAACTCCGCGAACGCATGCGTGAACGCGTCCGGGATCTGGTGCGGGTACTCGCCTCGCCCGAGGTCGCCCGGGCAACCGGGGATGATCTGGAGCGGTTGCTCGCGACGGGTACGCCCGAGGAGATCGATCGGCGCCGGGCGAACCTCACACGGGCCCTGTCGGACTTCGATTCGTCGACGATCGCCACCACCCACACCTTTTGCAACCGGATGTTGGAGGCCCTCGGATTTCTCGGCGAGCGGGAGATGGTGACCTCCATCGTCGAGGACGTCGACGACATCGCCGAGCAGGTTGCCCGTGATCGGTATCTGGCCGGGTACGCCCACCGCGATGATCCGGATTTCGGTTTCGCCGAGGCCCTCTCGCTGGCGCGCGAGGCGGTCCGGGACCCGGCCGCCGTGCTGTCACCGACGTCCGCGGAGTTGGCGGGGGCCCCCGATGACGTCGCCCGTCCGGCCCGCCGCCGGGTCGCCTTCACCACCCGCATCCGGGAACTCGTCGAGAGCCGAAAGCGCCTGTCCCGCCTGCGGACCTACGATGATCTCCAGTCGATCCTCTACCGCATCATCGTGGATTCCGATTTCGGGACGCAGGCCTGCGAGCGGATCCGGGCCTCCTTCGACGTCGCACTCGTCGACGAATTCCAGGACACCGATCCGCAACAGTGGGAGATCGTGCGTCGGTGCTTCCACGGGCACACCCCGCTCGTCCTCGTCGGTGATCCCAAACAGGCGATCTACGGTTTCCGCGGTGCCGAGGTGCTGAGCTACCTGTCCGCGGTCACCACCGCCGACGAGATGCAGTTCCTGGCCACCAATCACCGCTCCGACGCCGCCGTCGTCGATTCCCTCGACGCACTGTATCGCGGTGCGACACTGGGCAATCCGGAGATCGTCGTCCATCCGGTATCCGCGGCACACGCCGGGTCCCGGCTGGCCGGGTCGCCGCCCGTGCGGCTGCGCGGCTTCCTCAGTGCCGACTTCACCACACACGGCGTGCGCGGGTACCCGCCCGTCGACGACATCCGTCAGAAGGTGACCGCCGACGTCGCCGCGGACATCGCGACGACCCTCAACAGCGGCGTCACCCTTACCACGCGCACGGCATCCGGGGAGGACGGCGTCACCCGTCCGGTGCGACCCGGCGACATCGCGATCCTCGTCCGCAAGCTCCGCGCGATCGAGCCGTTGCAGCAGGCATTGGCGGCGCGCGGCATCGCATCGGTGGTTCGGTCGGGGACCAGTGTGTTCCACACCGACGCCGCGCGGCACTGGTTGTGGGTCCTGCGCGCCGTGGAACAGCCCGCCCGCACCGATCGTGTCCGGCTCGCCGCGTTGACCCCGTTGATCGGGTGGGATGAGCAGACCCTCGGCGACGCCGACGACACCGCCCTCGCCGAGCTGGCCGCCCAGTTCGTCGAATGGGGCCGGGTCCTGGTGGACACCGGTTTCGCGGCGATGTCGCAACGGCTGATGGATAGGTACGGGGCGTCGGCGTCGATCCTGTCCCTCGACAACGGCGAACGCACCCTCACCGACCTGCTCCAGATCGCGACGCTGTGCAACAAGCACGTCGTCGACACCGGTTGCGGCCCAGCCGAACTCGTCGAGTGGCTGTCCGAGCGGATCGACGAGGACGGTCGCAACCGAGCCGAGGATCAGAGCCGACGCCTCGATCGGGATGCACAGGCGGTCCAGATCATGACCATCCACGCGAGCAAGGGCCTGCAGTTCCCGATCGTTTATCTGCCCTTCGGGTGGGATTCCATCTGGGTCGACGACAAGGGCACGATCAGCTATCACGACGCCGCGGGCACCCGTTTCCTGGACGTCGGCGGTCGCGACGCCCCGGGCCGCGCAGCCCGACGCGCCATCGGCGATGCGGAATCGGCGGGGGAGGAGTTGCGGCTGCTCTACGTCGCCCTGACCCGGGCGCAGTCCCAGTTGGTGCTGTGGTGGGCACCCGCCCACGACGCGAATCGTGCTCCGCTGCACCGCCTGCTGTTCGGTCGCGCCGATGCCATCGCCGCCGCGGGCGAGGGGCCGTGGACGATCCCGGACCGGGTCGCGGTGCCCGGCGACGACGCCGTCCGTCAGACTCTCGTCGCGGTCGGTGCCGACTGCCGGATCGCCATCGAGGCCGCCGGGAAGCACGGCGCCCAGCGGTGGTCCCCGTCGCCGGATGAGCATGCCTCCCAGACACTCTCGGTGGCATCGTTCGATCGGACGATCGATCAGACGTGGCGCCGGACATCGTATTCGGCGATCACCGCCGGCGCCTCGCACGGCGGGCCGGTCCCGGTGATCACCAGCGGCAGCGAGCCGGACACCGGCGGATGGGAACCCGACGAGACCGACGTGGTGACCGCGACGGAGATCGCCGTCGCCGACGCGGTGCCCGGGACGCCGTCGCTGATGAACGGGCTGCCCTTCGGAGCGGCGTTCGGCACCGTCGTCCATGAAGCCCTCGAATATGTCGACACCTCCGCCGCCGATATGCAGGCGCATGTCCGTGAGCTGTGCGCCGAGGCGGCCGGATCGTCGGAGATCGATGTGGACGTGCTCACCGCGGCGCTCTGCGGCGTTCTGACGACGCCACTGGGCTTCGGCACGCTGTGGGACATCACCCCGGCAAACCGGTTGGCGGAGTTGGACTTCGAGTTCCCGCTGCCCGGTGCGGCATCGGCCGGTGCCGACGCGAACGCCGGTGGCACACACGTCGCGGACACCGAGGTGGGGCTGATGCTGGCCGACGTCGCCGATCTGCTCGCCACTCATCTCGACGCCGACGATCCGCTGGCGAGGTACGCCGACGAATTGCGGGCGCTGCCGGCCGAGCGGTACCGCGGGTTTCTCACCGGCAGCATCGACTCGGTGCTGCGGACCGACGACGGTCGCTACGTCGTCGTCGATTACAAGACCAACCGACTGCGCGACGGGTTCCTCACCGCCGAGGACTTCACCGTCGACGCGATGGCCGCGGAGATGATGGCTGCCCACTATCCGCTCCAGGCCCTGCTGTATTCGGTTGCGCTGCACCGATATCTGCGGTGGCGGTTGCCCGGCTACGATCCGTCGGTTCGCCTGGGCCCGGTGCAGTATCACTTCGTGCGGGCGATGGTTGGTCCGGCGACGCCACCGGGGTGCGGCGTCTTCGAATGGCGCATCCCGTCGGCGCTGGTCACCGACCTGTCCGACCTCATCGCCGGCACGCCCACCGCGGGCAGGCCCGTCGGTCGGGCCGGCGGCGGCAGGGGAGGCGCCCGATGACCGCACCCGGTTCACCGCGCCGCGACGTCGGTTCGACGCTGCGGGTCTCGTCTGCCGACGGCATCCTCGCGGAGTGGAACGAGGCGGGTGTCCTCGCCGCCGCCGACGTGCACGTGACCGCGCGGATCATCGCCCTGTGCGCCGAACCGGTGGACGACAGGGCCACGCTTGCCGCCGCGCTCGCCGTCCGCGCGGTGCGGCAGGGTTCCACCTGTCTGGCACTCGCCGGCGTCGCGGCGTCGGTCGCCACGGCGTTGCACAGTCATCCCGCAGCGACGGCAGAGGCCGGGGAGCCCGCTGCATCGGAGATCGATCTGCAGGTGCCGTCGTCGGCGGAATTCGTCGCCGCGCTCCGCAAGAGTCCACTCATCACCGGCTCCGGGGCGGGACCGCTGCGGCCGTTCGTCCTGGTCGATTCCGACGACGGTCCGCTGCTCTATCTGCAGAAGTACCACGGACAGGAACAGATCATCCGCGAGGTCCTCGCCGACCGCGAATCCCGCACGCTCACCGTCGATCCGGCCGAGGTCGACGCCGCGATCGCCGCTGCCTTCGACGCCGATCCGGAGCATCCCGGCAACGATGCCCAACGACTGGCGGTACGCACCGCCGCGACGCGGTGGGTGACCGTGCTCGCCGGCGGCCCCGGTACCGGCAAGACCTTCACCGTCGCCCGGATTCTGACCGCACTCGATCATCTGGCCGCCCGCGGCCTGCGCATCGGTTTGTGCGCGCCGACCGGACGGGCTGCCGCCGCGCTGCAGGCATCGGTGGCCAAGGACCCGGCGGCACCCCAGTCGGTGCGCGCGGTGACCGTGCACTCGCTGCTCGGTTGGCGCCCTGGAGCGGTGCCGCGCCATCATCACCAGAACACCCTGCCGCACGACGTCATCGTCGTCGACGAGACGTCGATGCTGTCCATGACCGCGATGAGCTATCTCCTCGACGCCGTCCGGCGCGACGCCCGCATCGTCCTGGTCGGTGACCCGCATCAGCTGGCGTCGGTGGACGCCGGAGCCGTCCTCGCCGATCTCGTGGATCGCGCCGGTGGCGGGGACGGTGTCGTGACCTTGCGCGAGGGGTACCGCAACAGCGCCGACATCGCCGCGGTCGCCGAGGCGGTCAACGCCGGCGATGCGGAGACCGTGGCGGAGCTGCTGACGACCGGCGGCCTGACCGATGTCACCCTCGTCGATCCGACCGACCTGGGCGGCGTCGCCCGCGACATCGTCGCCTGGGGAACGGAGCTGCGGGCCCAAGCATGGCGCGGCTCCGATGCGGCGGCGCTTGACGCACTCGATGCGCATCGCGTGCTGTGCGCGCACCGCGAGGGCTTCTGGGGTGTGCAGGGCTGGTCGGCGCGCATCGTCGACTGGCTCGGGCCGGGACCCGACGGCGGGGGATCGTCGTCGCAGCAACTCGTGGCACCGATGTCGGTGATCGGCGCGCCGATCCTGGTGACCGCCAACGACAAACAGACCGATACCTTCAATGGCGACTGCGGCGTCGTGGTCCGCGCCGATCCCGATACCCCGGACTCACTGATGGTGGCGTTCCGGCGCGGCCCGACGGTCACCCGGATTCATCCGGCCCGCCTGGCCGACATCGTGCCCGCCTACGCCATGACGATCCACCGCAGCCAGGGCAGCCAGTTCGACGCGGTGACCGTGGTGTTGCCGCCGTCCGGGTCGGAACTGCTCACCCGCGAACTGCTCTACACCGCCATCACGCGCGCGAAGCAGCGGGTGCGGATCATCGGGACACTGGACGTGCTGAAGGCGGCGGTGCAGCGGCCCGTTCAGCGCGCGAGCGGGTTGCGGTCGCAGACGCGTCCGGTCGCCTGACGCGCAGGGTGCGCTCGACTCACAAGATCCGGCCAGGCTCACCGTCACAGATCCAGCCCAGTTCACAGATCCAGGTCGTATCCGCCCGTCACGAGGTCCCTGCGCAGGAAGCATTCGGTGCTCAGCAGGGTCGTGCGCAACGTCGGTTCCAGCGACATCAGTGCCCGCAGTGTGCGGCTGCGGTCCATCTCGGTGACATGCGCGGCGATCGCGGCCGATTTGCGGGCCAGGGCCTCGGTGCCGCTGATGTCCACCGTGACGACCTGATCGTCGGGGGTGCCCATCAACCGGTCTCCGGTCGATTCCTTCAGGACCGTCGCCCACAGCAGATCGACCATCCACTTCGCGCCGGTCACCTCGTAGATGGAACGGGTCTGCCACGCGGGGCCGAGTCGCCGATACATGTTCGGTACCGCCGCGGCGGTCGCGGCCGCGTGGGCGAGTCGGTTGGCGTGGATGTGATCGGGATGACCGTAGACACCGATCGCGTCGTAGGTGACGATGGCGTCGGGTTGCAGGCGACGGATCTCGGCGACCAGCGCGCGGACCGCGGTGTCGAACCGGCCTTCGGAGAACCGCGGCGCGCCGGGTGCGGACTCGGGTATGCGGTCATCGGCGTAGCCCAGCGTGATCGGCGGGCGGGGTAGCCCCAGTTCCTTCGCCGCGGCGGTCACCTCGAGGTGCCGCCGGGTGCCCTCGGCCCAGGTGCAGACGACCAGATCCGCATCGCCGCCGGCTTCGAGATGGGCAGCGATCAATCCGCCGGTCCACAGCGACTCGTCGTCGGGATGCGCGTGTACGAACAGTAATCGTCCCACCACCCGATTCAGGGTAGCGGTTGCGGCGCCGGTAGAATTTTGCGCGGCCGCGAAACGCCGACTGACCTCGCCGGATGGTCTCGTCGACCGCGGCCGCAGAACGTCGCTATCGCAGGAGGTCGCCGTGAACGCACAGCCCGAAGTCCATGAATTCCAGGCCGAGACGCGCCAGTTGCTCGACTTGATGGTGCATTCGATCTACTCGAACAAGGACAGCTTCCTTCGTGAGTTGATCTCGAACGCATCGGACGCGCTCGACAAGCTCCGCCTCGAATCGCTGCAGGACTCCGATCTCGACGTGGACACCTCGGATCTGCACATCGAACTCATCCCGGATGAGCAGGCTCGTACCCTGTCCGTCGCCGACAACGGCATCGGCATGAGCCGCGACGACGTCATCGCGCTGATCGGCACGCTCGCCCGCTCGGGCACCGCCGAACTGCGCCGCAAGCTCGCCGAGGTGAAGGACGCGGCAGCGTCCGAGGAACTCATCGGACAGTTCGGTATCGGCTTCTACTCGACGTTCATGGTCGCCGACACGGTGACGCTGGTGACCCGCAAGGCGGGGGAGAGCGTCGGCACGCGGTGGGAGTCGAGCGGCGACGGCACCTACACCATCGCCGAGGTCGACGACGCCCCTCAGGGCACCACCGTCACTCTCGCGCTCAAGCCGGTCGACACCGAGGATCACCTCTACGATTACGCCGATCCGCACAAGCTGCGCGCCCTGGTGAAGCGGTACTCCGACTTCATCGCCTGGCCGATCCGGATGGACGTCGAAAAGCCCGCGCCGGCAACCGAATCCGACGACGCCTCCGGCGACACCGATGCCCAGGCCGCCCCGGCGACGATCATCGAGTCGGAGACGCTGAACTCCCGCAAGGCACTGTGGGCCAAGTCGAAGGACGAGGTCTCCGAGGAGGAGTACAAGGAGTTCTACCGCCATATCGCGCACGCGTGGGACGATCCGCTCGAGACGATCACCCTCAAGGCCGAGGGCACCTTCGAGTATCAGGCGCTGCTGTTCATCCCGTCGCAGGCGCCGTTCGATCTGTTCATGCGGGAGCGCACCACGGGTGTCTCGCTCTACGTCAAGCGCGTCTTCATCATGGACGACTGCGAAGAGCTCATGCCCGAGTACCTGCGCTTCGTCAAGGGAGTCGTCGACGCGGCGGATCTCTCGCTCAACGTCTCCCGCGAGATCCTGCAGCAGGACCGCCAGATCCGCGCCATCCGGCGTCGCCTGACGAAGAAGGTCATCTCCACCGTCGCCGAACTGCGTGATTCGCGTCCCGACGATTACCGCACCTTCTGGCAGAACTTCGGCCGCGTGTTCAAGGAAGGCCTCGTCAACGATTACGACAACCGCGACGCGATCCTGAAGGCGTCGTCGTTCTCGTCCACGCACTCCGAGACCGATCCGACGACCCTCGCCGACTACGTCGGCCGCATGGTCCCGGGTCAGGAGGCCATCTACTACATGACCGGCGAGTCCCGGCAGCAGATCGAGAACTCCCCGCACCTCGAGGCGTTCCGCGCCAAGGGGATCGAGGTCCTCCTGCTCGACGACCCGATCGACGAGATGTGGGCCGCCGGAGACCTGGAGTTCGAGGGCAAGGCGTTCGCCTCCATCGCCAAGGGCACCGTCGATCTCGACGGCATCGGCGAGGACACGGCCGACGACACCGAGGAGAAGGCCGCCGAGTACGCCGATCTGCTGGGCTGGCTCGGGGAGGTCCTCGCCGACGACATCACCGAGGCACGCATCTCCAATCGACTCACGTCGTCGGCGGCGTGCCTGGTGGGTGACGCGTTCTCGATGTCGCCGCAGCTCGAGAAGCTGTATCGCGCATCGGGACAGCCGGTTCCGCATTCGAAGCGCGCGCTGGAGGTCAACGCCGATCACCCGCTGATCACCGGTCTCGACGCCGCCTACAAGCGGACCGACGACAAGGCGGACCTCGCCGACACCGCCAAGCTCATCTACGGGATGGCCGTGCTCGCCGAGGGCGGCGACCTACCGGATCCGGCGGAGTTCTCCCGACTTCTCGCCGAGTCCCTCACCGAAACGGTGGCCGGCTAGCCGATCACGACGGCGCCCGGCGGATCTCGCGATACAGCGGATCCGCCGGCGGCACGTCGAGCAGGAGGCCCACACCGTCGAGCGGTTCCCCGGCGGGAGGTTCGACGATGACGCCCGGTGCGGTCCGCACCACCGACTCGGTGAAATGATCGCGGATCGGCCGGTTGTGTTTGAGTACCGCACCCATCCAGCTGACCCGCCATCGGCCGGCGTCGCCCGGCGTCCAGCCGCAGCGCACCAGCGCGGCGTGCACCGAGATCGCGAGTTCCTCGGCCGCCGACCGATTGATCTGTGCCGCAACGAGATCGCCGTCATCGGCGACTGCTGCGACGGTCTTCGCGAAACCGGCGATGCGCGAGACCCGCGCCGGATCTCCCTGGAGCGACATATAGAGCTCCGGCAGCGGACCGAAGGCGGCGCGGGCGGCTTCCTCGAGTGCGGTGGTGCGACCGCGGCCGTCGAAGGCCCGCAGCGCGGCGTCGATACCGGCGCGCCCGATCCAATAGCCGCTGCCGGCATCACCGACGAGATGGCCCCACCCGTCGACCCGCGCGGTGGAGGTTGCCCCCACACCGAGTGTCACGACACCGGTGCCCACCGCGGTCACCGCGCCACGGTGGCGCCCGTTGGCGGCGAGGTAGGCGGTGATCGAATCGTGGGCCAGGGCAACCTGCGTGACGCCGCGGTCGGTGAGCGCGTCGCGCAATTCGTCGGGGCGGGAGGCCTCCGGCGTCAGACCGGACAGGCCCACCGATACCGACTCGACCGATACCGACTCGACCGCCACCGATGCCGTGCTGGTCGACGTACCGTCGAGGACCTGCGTGGCCAGCGTCGCGATCTGCGGTACGACCGGTGCGTCGGTGTGGACGCCACCGGCCTCGACATCGGCCAGCACCTGCCCATCGTCGACGACGCGCAGTCGGGTGCCGGTCTGACCTCCGTCGATGAGCAACCGTGCCATGGAGGTCAACCTACTCCGCGACTCCCTCGTCTGGGCTCACCGCAGCGTGAGCACATCCTCGTCGGTCGCCAGATGGGTGCGACGCACGCGGACACCCGCCTCGGCCGCACAGATCTCGATGGTCTTGGCCCACTGCCGGTCGAGGAAGGTCGGTGTGCCGGCACCGGGGCGGATCAGCAGGCACGCCGCGGACAGGTCGGGCAGATCGAGTCTGGTCATCATCGTCATGAGATTTTCGACACCGGTGCGGTCGACGAACTGCGGCCAGTCGTCGATGCGGATGAGCACCTTGGTCAGACAGTCGTCCTGCAGCATCATCACCCACAGTTCCCGTTTCGAGAAGCCGAGGGGCAGGACCATCCGATGCCAGGTGTCGCGCAGTGCGGTGTCGGCGACGACCGGCGTGCCGATCATCATGTCCGAGTCGATGGGATCGTCGTCGAAATGCGGTTGTGTTGTCATGCCGATGATCATGCGGCGCAATGCGTCGGGGCCCGCGGAGTTATCCACAGGCCCGGCGCCGACGTTAGGATCTCGCCATGACCGATCTCGGCGTCGAGGGACGGCGCGCCAATCGTCGCGGCCAGGCAACGCGGGAGAACATGCTCTCCGCCGCGGTGCAGTCGTTGGCATCCGGAAAACCCGGGTCGGTCTCGGCCAACCGGATCGCCAAGGACATCGGTGCCACCTGGGGCGCGGTGAAGTATCAGTTCGGCGACGTCGACGGACTGTGGGCGGCGGTCCTGCATCACACCGCGGAACAACGTGGCGGGATGGGATTGCGCGCCCACGGCGATCTGTCGCTGCGTGATCGGGTCACGACGATCGTCGACACGCTGTTCACCGGACTGGACGCACCCGTGTCCCGGGCCATCGAGAACCTGCGTGCGGCGCTACCGCGCGATAATGTCGAACTCGAACGCCAATTCCCCCGTACCGCAGCCGAACTCGCCTCGTGGAAGGAGACCTGGGCGCAATTGTGTCTGAGCGCCTTCGACGGACTCGACGTCGATCCGGTCCGGGTGCGCGAGGTCGCGGCGTTCATCCCCGGGGCGATGCGCGGCATCGTCTCGGAAAAGCAACTCGGCACCTACGCCGATCTCGACGAGGCTCGGCGTGGACTCACCAACGCGATCGTCGCCTACCTCACCGCGCACGAGTGACGGGCCGCGATGCGGATGACACACTGACACTCATGCCCCTGCGTACACGTCTTGCCGTGAAAATCGGTTCCATCAGCTGGATGCCCCGGCTTCTCCCACAGATTGTCAAGTGCGACAACGCAGTTCAGCGCCTCACCGGCCAGCGCTACGGCTTGCTCGACATCGCCGCACTGCCCAACATCACCCTGCAGGTGCCCGGTCGCAAGAGCGGAATCGTGCGTACGACGCGGCTGCTGACCGTCCCCGACGGCGACGACTGGCTCATCGCCGGGTCTTTCTTCGGCGGCGACACCACACCGCAGTGGGTCGGCAACATCCGCGCACTCGACGGTCGGTCCTTCGGGGTGATCTACCGGGGTGCGTCGCGCACGGTGACCGCCGTCGAACTCCACGACGATGCCCGTGCGGCCGGGTGGCAGCAGCTGCGGTCGGTCTGGCCGAACTTCGATCTCTACGAGCAGCGCACCAACCGGGCGATCCCGCTGTTCCGCCTCACCGAGGTCGCCACCGAGCGGTGATACCCACCGCGCAGCAGTCGGGCCGGCAACGTCACTCGCAGCGCAACGTCACTCGCAGCGCAACGTCACTTGCAACGCAACGTCACTCGCGGCGCAGGGTCACTCGCCGCGAAACTCGGGCGTCCGCTTCTCGAAGACAGCGGCGACGGCCTCGGTGAGGTCCGCCGAGGGGAGGAAGGCGGCGTTCCACGCGGCGACGTAGCGCAGTGAGTCCTCCACCGCGGCCCGACGACTGTGATCGAGCACCGCCTTGACCCCGTGCACGACGAGTGGGGGATTCGCGGCGATCTCGGCAGCGGTTGCGCGCGCCTGCGCCAGTGCGGCCTCCGGCGACTCCGCGACGTCGTTGAGCAACCCGATCCGCAGCGCGTGCGCGGCGTCGATGTCCTTGCCGGTCAGGGCGAGTTCCCGGACGTGGCCGTCGCCGATCAGCGTTCCGATGCGCGCCAGCGTGCCCACATCCGCGACCATCGCGACCTTGACCTCACGGACGCTGAACTTCGCGTCCGTGGCGGCATAGCGGATGTCGGCGGCGCTGATCAGGTCGACGCCTCCGCCGATGCACCAGCCGGACACGGCCGCGACAACCGGCTTGCGGCAGTCGGCGACCGAGCTGATGGCGGACTGCATCCGACGGACCGTGTCGTGGAAGCGGGTCCGCGCCGCGGCCCTGGCTCCCTCGGAGAGGACCTCGGCCAGATCGCCGGCCATCGCGCCGAGATCGAGGCCGTAGGAGAAGTTCCTGCCCGCACCGGTCAGGACGACGGCCCGCACCGCCTCGTCGGCGTCGAGTTGGCCCATGATCTCGGGCAGTTCACGCCAGAAATCCGGACCCATCGCGTTGCCCTTGCCCGGGCCGATCAACGTCACCTCGGCGACATGATCGGCGACCGACACCTCGAAGGCTTTCCACTGTTGATCGCTCATGGACGCAGACGTTACCCGGCGCCCGAGCGGAGGTTCGGCTGCGGGCTGCCGCGCACGACCTGCTAGAACAAAAAGATGAGTGGGTATTTCAGTGACGATCTGACGGCAGCCGAGATCGATGCGTTGCACGCGGTGATCGGGCCGCTCACAAACGACGTGCGGGCACTGATCGATGCGACCGTGCGGACCGAGGTCGACGACGCCGCGATCGCCGCCGCCCGGGAACACATCGCCGCGGCCACGGCGCTGCTCGCCGACAAACAACTCGACGGCTCGTTCGGCGTGCGCTTCGGCCGTGACGGCACCAAACGGGCCTGGGGTAACGCGGTGATGGGTGCGCAGAATCCCATCGCTGCCCCGGTCGACATGGTCTTCCCCGACCCGGACGCGCAGGATCAGATCTGCTGGGCCGAATTCGATCTCGGTGCCGCCTACGAGGGGCCTGCGGGCCTGGTCCACGGCGGCATGTTGGCCGCCATCCTCGATCAGGCACTGGGCGCCGCCGCCGAGCACGCGGGCGCTCCCGGCATGACCGGGACCCTCACGATCCGTTACCGGCAGGGCACCAAACTCGGACGGGTCCGCGCCGATGCCTGGCTCGATCGCGTCGAGGGTGTGAAGTCCTTTGCCAAGGGCACCATTTCCACTGCTGACGGTATCTGCGCCGAGGCCGAGGGTGTGTTCATCCTGCCGCGCTGGGCCCGAGAGGCGAGTGCCGCCCATCTCCGTTCCGGCGTCGGCGACGCCTGAGGGCACCGCCAGGGTTGAGTAGACATTTCTCAAATTCTGTCCACTGATGGCCGGTTGTCGGTTCTAATGAACCGATGAGTGTGAGCTACGACACCATCATCCGCGACGGCCTCTGGTTCGACGGGACGGGTTCACCGCCTGCGATCCGCACGATCGGACTCCGCGACGGCCACGTCGCCGCGATCTCCGCCGACCCACTCGACGAGACCGGGTGCGACGACGTCGTCGACGCCGCCGGTCACTGGGTACTCCCGGGATTCGTCGACATCCACACCCACTACGACGTCGAGGTGCTCGCGCAACCGGACCTGTCGGAGTCGCTGCGCCACGGTGTCACCACCGTCCTGGTCGGGTCGTGCTCCCTGTCGACGATCCACGTCGGGGGCTCCGATGCGGGGGATCTGTTCGGTCGGGTGGAGGCGATTCCCCGCGAGCACGTGCTGAGCATCGTCGACGCCCACCGCACCTGGGACGGTGCCGCCGACTATGTCAGCGCACTGGAATCTCGCGCACTCGGACCGAACATCGCCGCGTTCATCGGGCACTCCGACATGCGGACCGCCGCGATGGGACTCGACCGCGCCACACAGAAATCCGTTCGACCGACGCGCGCCGAACAACGCACCATGGAGCGCTGGCTCGCCGCCGCGCTCGACGAGGGATTCGTCAGCATGTCCTCGCAGCAGTTGCTCTTCGACAAGGTCGACGGTGACACGTGCCGGTCGCGCACCCTGCCGTCGACCTACGCCAAGGCTCGGGAACTCCGTCGGCTGAAGTCGTTGTTGCGCAGGGCGGGTCGGGTCCTTCAGGCCGGTCCCGACATCCAGAATCCGGCGAACGTCTTCACTCAGGCGCTGACATCACTGGGCTTCGGGCGTCCGCTGCTCAAGACGAGCCTGCTGTCGGCGGCCGACGTCAAGTCCAATCCGTATGCCATCAAGCTGATGGGTCCGCTCGCGGGTTTCGTCAACCGCCACGACGGCGACTCCGCTGGCAGCATCTGCCGGTGCCGTTCGAGGTCTACGCCGACGGCATCGATCTGGTGACCTTCGAGGAGTTCGGTTCCGGTGCGGCGGCGCTGCATCTGTCGCAGGAGGTCGAACGCAACGAGTTGCTGCGCGATGAGGAGTACCGACGTCGCTTCCGTCACGACTACGAGTCGAAATTCGGTGTCCGCGTGTGGCATCGCGACTTCTTCGACGCGCTCATCGTCGAATGTCCGGATGCGTCGGTGATCGGCAAGTCCTTCGGGGAGGTCGGTGTGGAGCGCGGCGGGGTTCACCCGGTGGACGCCTTCCTCGATCTCGTCCTCGAGCATGGCCGCGAATTGCGCTGCGCACGACCATTTCCAATCACCGCCCCGAGGTGCTCCGGCAGATGGCCCGCGAGCCCGGTATCCAGATGGGATTCTCCGACGCGGGCGCACACTTGCGGAACATGGCGTTCTACAACTGCGGGCTGCGTCTGCGCAAACATGTCCGGGATGCCTCGCGGGACGGACAGCCGTTCCTCACGATCGAGGCGGCGGTGCACCGGCTCACCGGTGAGCTGGCCAAGTGGTACGACCTCGACGCGGGATATCTGCGGATGGGGGATCGGGCGGATCTCGTCGTCATCGACCCCGAGCACCTCGACGACTCCGTCGAGAGCTATCACGAGGCGCCGGTGCCCGCATATGACGGCCTGCGACGGATGGTCAACCGCAACGACGAGACGGTGCGGTCGGTCTACGTCAGCGGCCGCAAGGTGATCGACCGGGGAGTGCCCACCGGCATCGCCGGGGTTGCCCGGACCGGCCAGTTCCTGCGCGCCGGTGTTGCCGCGCCGGCGGTTTCGGGCGATACCCACTCAGCTGCCGAGGAGGTGGCCGTCGGTGTCTGACCGCGACAACACCACTCAGAACCCGAACACCGACGCCAACGCGGAGATCGTCCTGGCGATGTGGCGCGCCCTGGCCGCCCGGGACTGGGACGCCGTCGCCGCTCATATCGCCGACGACGCGATCTATCTCGACGTGCCCTACGGAGCCGCGCTGGCGGCCCGCGGCCCGCCGACACCGTCAAGCGTCTCAAGGTCGGCCTGGAACCGTTGGCCGCAGTACACGAATCATGACGGGATCATCGTGAGCAACGGCGCCGACGTGATCTACGAACACTCCGAGACGTGGCACTTCGCCACCGGCGAGGTCGTCGAGTTGCCGTTCGTCTCGGTGCACCGCGTCGTCGACGGCAAGGTCACGGTGTGGAAGGACTACTGGGATTCGGCGACGCTGCTCAACGGCGCGCCGACGGACTGGATGCAGCAACTGGCCGCCGCCGACACCAGTTGGCTGTTCGACGCGTCCGGTCTCGTCTGAGCCCCGGTCGGCCCACGGATCAGTCCCGCCGCAGCAGCGGTACGAGCTTCGCGGTCTTCTCCGGCGTCCATCCCGCCGGGCGCAGGATCTCCGCCCACGCGTACGGGATGTCACTCAGGTAGGTGTGCCCGTGGCCGTCGGGAACCCCGGTCGAGACCGCCATGTCCGCGGACACCTGCAGGAAGGTGACGAACGGAATCCAGTGTGTCGCGGATAGAACGTCGTTGCCGCGCGGTTCCTTCAGCCAGTCGGGTTCGTTGAGGATCAGGCCCGGGGACCACCAGGTGATCGGGTCCGACGCGTGCTGCAGATACACGATCCGGGAATCGCCCCACTGCCCACTCGGCCGGGACAGGTCGGTCTGTGCCTCGGCGGCAAACCGCACCTGAGTGCCGTTGTCGTAGATCGGGAGGCGCTCCGGGCTGCCCTCGTCGCGATCGCGCGTGGTGTCGCGCCACAGCGAATTGTTGAACGTCGGACCACTGAACAGCGCGCCGTCGGTGCGGGCGGCGATGTCCGGGATGGTGCCGAAAGCCGATTCCGCACCGAACGATCCGAGGCTCTCACCGAAGACGACGACCTTCGGTCGCTGAGCTTCGGGCAATGCACGAATGCGTTCGTCGACGGCCTCGAACAGGGCCTGCCCGGCCTGCCGTGCGCGCTCCTTGTCCACCAGGAACGAGATCCAACTCGGCAGATACGAGTACTGCATGCTCACTGTCGCGATGTCGCCGTTGTACATGTACTCGAGGCTGTCGACGGTGGCACGGTTGATCCAGCCCGTTCCGGTCGTCGACGCGATCGCGACGACCTTGCGCTGCAGTCCACCGGCACGCTCGAGTTCCTGGGCCGCGAGTTCCGCACTCTCCCTGAGGTTGTCGGCCGATTCGAGTCCGCTGAACACGCGGATCGGTTCCATCGCGGGGGTGCCGTTGAACTCGGTGAGTTGTTCGACGGTCGGGCCGTTCGAGACGAAGATGCGGCCCTGCCGTCCCAGCGAATCCCAGCTCACCAGCGACTCCGGACCTCCGCTGCGCAGCGGCGAGGTGGGTGGTGCGGAGTCCGCGGTGGTCTCGTTGTTCAGTTCCGCGAAACTCGAGTTCAGGGCCTTCATCCCGTATTCGGCGACGACACCGTTGAGGACGAAGATCGTGAGCACCACGACGATCACGGCGGCGATCGCCCCGGCGATACGCGGTGGTAGCCACCGGCCGCCCACGTGGCTCAGGCGTCGCATCAACCACGCCCAGCCGCGACCGATCGCCATCAACAGTGCGAAGACGACGATGGCGACGACCAGGGCGATCGGATAGTCCCAGCCGCGCAGATGCTCGACACCCATCAGATCGCGGATCTCGTTCTGCCACTGTGAGAATCCGTACAGCATGAAGATGACGCCGATGAGTGCGGCGACACCCAGGGCGATCCACATCGGTGCCTTGGGCTGATTCCAGCGTGTCGGCCGCGAGATCAGGAACCGGGCGAGCCAGGCGACGAACACGCCGACGGCGTATCCGACGGCCGCCGACGCGCCGGTGACGACACCCTGGAAGAAGGAGCCGCGCGGCAGCAACGACGGTGTGCCCGAGAGCAGCATGAAGATCACCGCGAACACCATGCCGGTGAACTCGTACTTCGCGACCTGGCGTCGCCACCAGTCGGGGCGCGCCGGCTCGACGTCACTGCCTTCGACCTCGACGACGTCGACGACCTCGGGGGACTCGGGGACCTTGGCAGAATCGGTCTCGGCGACGTCGCTCACGGCGCTCCTCATGTCGATGGGCAGTCGCGAGTCGACGGCGCCCGGTGGCGATGGACGCGAGAAGCTTAACTCGACCGTGGTCAGAACGGTCGTAGACCGGGGCCGATGATCAACGGCAGGTCGAGCGTGGTCCGGATGCCGGCCGGGGCGTCGACGACGGCGGGGATCGCGTTCACGACTCGACCGGCGCCGGCGACGATGGCGGCGTGATTGTGATCGCCCCGCCGACTCGTCGGACAGATGTCGATCACATACGACGGTTCGCCGACGATCTCGACCCGATACGAGCCGCCGGCCTGTGCCGGTCGGGCCCAGTCCGGGCGCAGATCATCGCGCAGTCGGGTGACGTGCTCGATCACGATGGCCGGCTTGTCGTCGACGATGCCGATGATCTCGAAGCGCACCGCGGCCCGCGTGCCCTTCTCCACGCGCCGGGCGGCGATGTCGAACGCCTCCGGTGCGGGCTCGCTGTCGTGGTGTTCACGGATCTCGTCGATGGTGACGCCGAAACCCGCCGCCAGGATCTGCATCGTGGTGCCCCATGCCATCCCGAGGATGCCGGGCAGAAACAGCATCGGTGTCTCGTCGACGGGTTTGCCGAAACCCATCACGTCGAACATGACCGTGCTGCCGTCGTAGGTCGCATAGTCGGCGATCTCCATGCAGCGGACCTGTTCGACCCGCTGGCAGGTGCCGGCGAAGGCGAATGGGATGAGGTCATTGGCGAAGCCCGGGTCGACGCCGCTGATGAAGATCGACGCGTCGGCCGCGGTCGCCGTCTCCTCGATCTTCGCGATGGCCTTCTCCGGCATCACGCCCCAGGGGACTGGAGTCCGCCCGGTGCCGAGCCCACGACGTCGATGCCCGCGGCGAGGAGTCGGCGGCAGTCCTCGAACGCCTCGATCGGGCGGGTATCACCCATCGCGCAGTAGACGGCGCAATCGGGGGCGGTGGCGATCAGCTCGTCGAGCGAGTCGGTCGCGGTGATCCCGGTCGTCACCGGCAGGCCCGCGAGTTCACCGGCATCGCGGCCCACCTTCTCCGGTGTCGAGACGCAGAGTCCGACGAGTTCGAAGCGCGGATCCTCGATGAGTTGGGTGAGCGCCAGACGTCCCACATTCCCGGTTCCGACATGAGCGACACGAATGGTCATGGGTGAAAGATTCTCCTCGTCGGTGAGTGTCGAGATCCGGGTCTCCGCGGGGTTGCCGCAGGTCAATGTACAGATGTCCGGACTCCTGTCCATATGAGTAGATCACGGCCGCCGCCCGGCCGTCTAGAACGTGTTCTCATTTCGCGTTCTGCGAGGTAGGGTGCTCGCCATGGGACGAGTGGACGACAAAGTTGCAGTGATCACCGGTGGCGCACGGGGCATGGGTGCCTCGCATGCGCGGGCACTGGTTGCGGAGGGGGCGAAGGTCGTCATCGGCGACATCCTCGACGAGGAGGGCAAGGCTCTCGCGGAGGAGATCGGCCCCGCCGCCCGGTATGTGCACCTCGACGTGACCTCACCCGAGGACTGGCAGGCGGCCGTCGGTACCGCCGTCGACGAATTCGGGAAACTCAACGTGTTGGTGAACAACGCCGGCATCGTGAACGGCTCCACGATTCAGAAGTTCCGGCTCGACAAGTGGCAGCAAATCATCGACGTCAACCTGACGGGCACCTTCATCGGCATCCAGACCGTCGCCGATCCGATGATCGCCGCCGGCGGCGGATCGATCATCAACGTGTCGTCGGTGGAGGGTCTGCGCGGCAGCCCGTGGGCGCACGGCTACGTCGCGTCGAAGTGGGATGTGCGGGGACTCGCGAAGTCGGCGGCACTGGAGTTGGCGCCGCACAACGTGCGGGTCAACTCGATCCATCCCGGCCTGATCCGCACGCCGATGACCGAGGGGATCCCGGAGGACATGGTGAAGGTGCCGATGGGCCGCGCCGCCGACTCCGCCGAGGTCTCGACCTTCGTCGTCTTCCTCGCCAGTGACGAGTCGTCGTATGCGACGGGATCGGAATTCGTCATGGACGGCGGTCTGTCCGCCGACGTTCCGCACAAGTAGCTTTGCCTGCCCCGACCGGATCAGGCCCCGACCGGATCAGGCCCCGACCGGATCAGGCCCCGACCGGATCAGGCCCCGACCGGATCAGGCCCCGACCGGATCAGGCCCGGTCGGGAATCAGTCGGGGAACGGCGCGCACGCAGATCGCCATGCCGATGACCTCGACGAGCGTCTGCAGCACGACGACCGCCGCGGCCACCTCGAGGCCCGCGGGCAGTGCGAGAGCCAGCGGCATGATGACCAGGGAATTGCGTGTCGCACCGGAGAACGCCACCGCACGACGTGCCCCGACGTCCAGGCGCCACGCCCGCGACAGCCAGGCGCCCAGGATCACCATGACCGCGAGGAACACCACGTAGATCGGGGCGACGGCGACGACGTCGCCGAACCGACCGTCGAGTTGCGGCACCTGTGACGCGGTGATGATGACCAGCACCGCCACCATCAGTGGCACCATCGCAACCTCGCCGACCCGCTCCACGCGCTGCGCGAGAGTAGTTCGGCGAGAAGCCCATTGGGTGATCCAGGCGAGCGCCAGCGGGATCACGATCACGACGAGGAACGCCTCGACAAAGGGTCGGACGTCGAGCGCGTCGGCCAGATCGTCGTCGAAGAACAGCGTCAGATACAGCGGCAGCATGAGCAGCTGCACCAGCAGGAGCGCCGGTGTCGTCGCGAGCAATCGCACCGATGCGCCACCGGCGAGTCTGGTGAAGACCACCACGTAATCCACGCACGGACACAACAGCACCAGCAGTATGCCGATCCGGATGCCGCGATCATCCGGCGCGAACCGGATCAACCCGGCAACCACCAGCGGTACCACCAGAAAGTTGACGACCAGCACCGCCGAGGCGAATCGCAGATCGCGCAGTGCACGTCCGAGTTCGGCGATGGGCACCTGCAGGAACGTCACATACAGCAGCGCCGCGAGTGCGGGGTTGATCAGACCGGTCAGCGCTGTGCCCAGGTCGGGCGTCAGGAGCCCGCAGAGGGTGCCGACGATGATCGCCCCGACGTACACCGGTACCTGCCGACGATCCAGCCACGCCGTCGTCTCGGTCATCACGCGTCCATCGATCACGCGTCCATTCTGTCCGATCCATAATTCACCAACCGTTGACCTAAATACTTCCGCGGCATACGCTCGACCGTATGAAGGCGATGATCGTCAAGGAATTCCGTGAACTGGTCCGGGATCGGCGGACGCTCGCGATGCTGATAGCAATGCCGTTGCTGCTCCTCGTCATCTTCGGATACGCCGCGAACTTCTATGTCTCCTCGGTGACGACCGCGGCCGTCGGGCCCGCGGCAAGCCAGGCCGAGCACACCCTCCCGGACTTCTTCGACGTGACCGTCTCCGACTCCGCGGGAACCCGCGCCACCGCAGAAGAGTTGTTGCGCGACAACAAGGTCGACGTCGCGCTCGTCACCGGGAGTGGCGGCGGAACCGTGATCGCACTGGTCGACGGCTCCAATCTGTTCGCCGCGCAATCGACCGTGTCGGCGCTGAACCGGGCGGGCGACCGGGTACAGACGACGGTGCTCTATAACCCTGACCTCAAGACCTCGTGGGTGATGGTGCCCGCGATCATCGGTCTCATCCTCACCTTCATCGGCACCATCATCACGAGCATCGGACTGGTCCGGGAACGCGAGGCCGGCACCCTGGAGCAGCTCGCGGTCATGCCGATCCGGCCCAGCCAGGTCATCCTGGGCAAGATCATCCCGTACTTCCTCCTCGCCGCACTCGACATGGCAATCGTGACGATCCTCGGGATGGTGCTCTTCGGCGTCCCGTTCAACGGCAACGTCGGCATCTTCGTCCTCGGCGCGGCGCTGTTCCTCTTCGTCGTCATGGGTCTCGGGCTGCTGATCTCGACGCTGTCGCAGACGGCGGGGCAGGCCATCCAGACCGCCTTCTTCTTCCTGCTCCCACAGATCCTGTTGTCCGGCATGATCTTTCCGCTCGATGCGATGGCCGCGGGCGTCCGCTGGATCGGCTATCTGCTCCCGCTGACCTACTTCACGATGATCTCGCAGGGCGTCATGCTGCGCGGTGCGACGCTGTCCTCGCTGTGGCTGCCCATCCTGGTCCTGGCGGTGATGGCCGTGGTCGTCTTCACCGCGGCGACTCTGCGCTTCCGACGGGATCTGGCGCCCGGGTCGTCGTCGGGTGCGTCACCGACCGCCGACGACGACACGGTGCCGGCGTGATCGCGTCGGCACGGGGCATCGGGGTGTCCTATGGGCACACCCGTGCGCTGACCGATGTGGACGTCGAGGTCGGGGCGGGGAGCATCGTCGCGGTGGTCGGTGGTGACGGCGCCGGGAAATCGACGTTGCTGCGCGCACTGGTCCGCGAGATCCCGGTCGATACCGGGACCGTCGTGGCCCCCGGGAAACGGGAGATCGGTTTCCTGCCCGACGGTCCGGGGAGTTGGGCGGCGCTGACGGTCCGGCAGAATCTCGAATTCGTGGGTGGCACGTATGGTCTGGCCGGGGAAGGCCTGGCACTGCGGTGCACCGACATGATCGCCCGCGCGGGACTGACGCACGCCTCGGATCGCCCGGCCGCGGCCCTGTCGGGAGGTATGCGCCGCAAGCTCGGTGTCGCGATGGCCATGATCCACCGCCCCTCCTTCATCGTGCTCGACGAACCCACCACCGGCGTCGATCCCGTGAGCCGAGTGGACATGTGGCGCATGGTGTCGCAGGCCGCCGCCGAGGGTGCGGGCGTCATCCTCGCGACCACCTATCTCGACGAGGCAGAGCGCGCGGGCGAGTTACTCGTCCTCGACGACGGGCACACCTTGGTCCACGGGGCGTTCGACGACGTGCGCGCGGGATTCCCCGGCACGATCACCGTCGACGAGGTGCCCGCCCGTACCCCGTGGTCGTGGCGGCGGGGGCGGGCACGGCATGAATACTGGCCGCCCGGAACCGATCCGGGCCCGCGGAACCACATCGAACCGGATCTCGAGGACATCGTCATCGCGCTGTCGTTGAGGCGTCGTCTGGTGGTGACCTCATGACCGCGCCGCGGCCTGCGCCGGTACTGTCCGCGACACAGGTGAGCAAACGGTTTGGTGACGTCACGGCCGTCGACGACGTCAGCATCGACGTCATGGCCGGCGACGTCGTCGGTCTGCTCGGCGCGAACGGCGCGGGCAAGACGACACTCATCACGATGCTGCTGGGGCTGGCGCGCGTCACCTCCGGTCGGGTGGCGCTGCTCGGCGGCTCACCCGACCGGGAGCGGCGTCGACGCCTTGGCTATGTCCCGCAGGGACTGGGCCTGTATCAGGACCTCACGGTCGCCGAGAACCTCGAATTCGCCTGCGGGATCTATGGTGTCGATGTTCCTGAGCCGACCGGTGATCTCACCGCCGCGAGTGATCGCCTGGTGTCGGATCTTCCGTTGGGTACGGCGCGCCAGGTTGCTTTCGCGGTGGCGCTGGCGCACCGGCCGCGGGTACTCGTGCTCGACGAGCCGACCTCCGGGGTGGACGCATTGGCCCGGGCCCGGCTGTGGGACACCATCCGATCCCAGGCCGACGACGGGGTCGGCGTCCTGGTCACCACGCACTACATGGAGGAGGCGCAGCAGTGTGATCGTCTGGTGCTCATGGCATCCGGCCGGGTCGTCGGACGGGGAAGCGAGGACGAGGTCATCGGGGACACCCGCGCCGCGCTGGTCCGCGTCGACGACTGGGCACGCGCCTTCGACGTGCTCAACACCGCCGACCTGCCGGTGATCCTGGCCGGGCGCGATGTCCGCGTCGTCGATACCCCGATCCCGACGATCACCGCCCTGCTCACCTCTGCCGGACTCTCCGCGCAGGTCGATCCGGTCCCGGCGACCCTTGAGGAGCGGATGCTCGCCCTGTCCCGCGAGGTCTCCGCGTGAGCCGACCCCGGGGCCGTCCGCCGGGCGGGCCGGGCGCCGAGCGCAATCGCGAGGGCATTCTCGGCGCGGCGCGTGAGTTGTTCGCCGAGAAGGGATTCGAACGTACGACGATGCGCTCGGTCGCCACCCGCGCCGGCGTCGACGCCGCACTCATCCATCACTACTTCGGCACCAAGCGGGGGCTGCTGCTCGCGGCGCTGCGTCCGCCCGAGGACCTGACCGCCGACGTCCGTCGACGCCTCGTCGAGGTCCGCGCCGGGTCGGGGGAGGTCGGGGTGGAACTCGTCCGGGCGGTGGTGACGCTCTGGGATGAGCACCCGGAGGTCCGCCACCGGATGATCGCCCTGATCCGGGTGGCGCTCGTCGACGACGACGTCGCCGAATCGTTTCGAACATTGGTCGTCGGGATGGTGTCGGGGATGCTCGGCGATCTGATCCGCCCGGATCGGTCCGAGGAACGCATCGCGCTGGCCGTCTCCCAGACGATGGGATTGGCGATGTCCCGCTTCATTATTGCGCTCCCGCCGATCGCCGAGGCGTCGGCCGACGAGCTCGCATCCACCGTCGGGGTGACGGTGCACCGCTATCTCACCGGGGACTTGTAGATCACAGCTGCGCGAGCAGGAAGACGGTCACACACACCACGACCAGGAATGCGAGCGAATACTTGAGCGCGGCCCGGAGGATCGCCGACTCGTTACCGGTCTCGCCGACGGCGCCCGCGGCGATCGCAATCGACTGCGCGGACACGAGTTTGGCCATCGTTCCGCCGCCGGTGTTGGACGCGACGAGCAGCGTCGGGTCGACGCCGATCTGCTGAGCCGTAACTGCCTGCAACTTGGCGAACAGGGTGTTGTTGTTGACCACCGAGCCGGTGATGAACACACCGATCCAGCCGATGATCGGGGAGACCAGCGGGAACACCTCGCCCACATTCGCCAGCGCCAAGCCGATCGCCGCGGTGGCGCCGGACAGATTCGCGATATAGGCCAGCGCGAGCACGAGCAGGATCAACAGGATCGGTCGCCACAGGTCGGAGATGGCCGCACGCAGCTGATCGATGGCTTCGGGCACGGTGATCTTCGCGAAGGCGCCGGTGACCAGGATCGCCGCCAGTACGGCGGTGCCGCTGGCACCGATGAGGCTGACCTGCCACACCGCGGGCATCGGCGCCGCCGCCGCGGCCACCGGCGGATGCTGCACGATGGTGTTGTCGATCCACGGCATGTGGATGTTGAGCACGGTGAAATGCAGCAGCCCGCCCTCGGTGAACAGGTCCTTGAACCACGGCAGGCTCCACACCAGGATCGCACCGGTCAGGAAGTAGAACGGTGACCAGGCCTTGATGATCTCCCAGACGGAATACTTCGTCGTATCGGGTGCGGCGGCGGAGTCCTCCCGGTAGGTGAACGACGGCTGCCAGATCCGGCACAGACCGGCGAGGGTGACCATGGCCAACAACGGCGGCAAGATGTCGGTGAGCTCGGGACCGGCCAACCACAACACCAGCGACTGCGCACCGGAGAACACGATGCCGATGATCAGCCACGCCGGCCACGTCTGCCGGATACCCCGGAATCCGTCGAGGATCGCCACCAGGATCAGCGGGATCAGTGCGGTGAGTCCCTGGATGACCGGAATCATCCAGGTGGACAGCTCACCGAGATCGACACCACCGACCTTGGCGCCCTGGATGACCGGGATACCGATGGCCCCGTACGCGCCGGCACCCGCGTTGGCCACCAGGCAGAGCATGGCGGCCTTGATCGGACGGAAACCCAACTCGACCAGCAGTGCGGCGCAGATGGCGATCGGTACACCGAATCCGGCGGCACCTTCGAGGAGACCACCGAAACAGAACGCGATCAGCAAGACCTGCAGGCGTTGATCGGTGGAGATGCCGCCGATCGACGTTCGGATCACGGTGAATTGCCCGCTCTTCACCGCGATCTTGTACAGCCAGACGGCGAGGACCACGATCCACGCGATCGGCCACAATCCCGAGACGACGCCGTAGAGTGCCGCACCCACTATCTTCGGGAACGGCATACCGAAGATGGTGAACGCCACCACCGCGGCGAGCACCGCTGAGATCAGCGCGGCGGTGATGCCCTTGAGCTTGAGCACCACCAACGCGAGCAGGAAGAAGAGGACCGGGATCGCGCCGACGAGGGCGGACAGGTAGACGTTGTCGAACGGTGCGTACTGCTGATTCCACATCGGTCGACTCCTCCGCCGAGATCGGTGATCAGGCCACGGCCGCGCCGCTGGTCTGAGCGTACTGTCGGACCCTCGACTGTGGTGAGATATGGCGCATGCCGTTGATCGTCGCCGTGCTGGCCGTGTTGGCGTTGGTGAACATCACCGCGCACCTCGCCGGGGGCGTCGCGGCCCTGGTGCTGATGCCGCTCGCTGCCCTCTTCGTCCTGCTCCTCGCGCGGTCGGATCATCTCGATCATCTCGATCAAGCGGCGCTGGGCATCACCCGGCGGCAACTGCGCGGCGGCGTGCCGTGGGCGCTGCGGATCATCGTCGCCGTTCTGGTGGTGATCGCCGTCGGCGTCCTGATCCCGGCGACGCGCCACTTCTTCCTCAACGAACGCTATGACTCAGTACCCACCGCGGTGATCGCCGCGTTCGTGGTGATCCCGTTCTGCACGGTCATCCCCGAAGAGGTGATGTTCCGGGGTGTGCTGCAGGGCGCGCTGACCCGACGCCGGAGTCCGCGCGTGGGCATCGGTGTCAGTGCAGTGCTCTTCGGATGTTGGCACATTGCTTCGTCGTTGGCGCTCACCGAGCAGAACGACGGCTTCCGATCGGTCCTCGGCAGCGGCACGCTCGCCCAACTCGCCGGCATCCTGGGCGCGGTGATCGCGACCGGCACGGCGGGCGTCATCCTCGCGTGGCTCCGGTACCGCACCGACAGTCTGCTGACACCCATCGCGCTGCACTGGTCCCTCAACGCCGCCGGCGCGGTGGGCGCGGCGCTGGCCTGGCACTTGCCCGGCCGCTGATCGCGGGGGCCGGGCACGTGGCGCCGTACCTACTCGGTGCCGAAGATGCGGTCACCGGCGTCGCCGACGCCGGGCAGGATGTACCCGTTGTGATCGAGTCCACGGTCGATGGCGGCGGTGTAGATCGGCACGTCGGGATGCGCGCTGTGCAGTTCGGCGATGCCCTCCGGGCAGGTCAGCAGACAGACGAACTTGATCGACTTCGGTCGGTACTCCTTGATTCGGTCGACGGCGGCCACGGCCGAATGCCCGGTTGCCAGAAGCGGATCCACGATCACGACATCACGCTCATCGAGCGATCCGGGCATCTTGAAATAGTATTCGACGACGACCTGCGAGCGCGCATCCCGGTACAGGCCGATATGCCCGACGCGGGCACCCGGCACCACGGTGAGCATGCCGTCGGCAATCGGGGAACCCGCCCGCAACACCGACGCGAACACCACCTTCTTGCCGTCGATGACGCGTCCGGTCGTCTCCTCCAGCGGTGTGGAGATGGCCACCTCGTGCATGGGGACATCGGCGAGGACCTCGTAGGCCATCAGGATCGAGATCTCGTCGAGCAGACGTCGGAAGTCGTTGGTGGAGGTCTGTTTCTGCCGCATGAGGGTCAGCTTGTGCTGCACCAGTGGATGCTCGACGACGATGACGTTGTCCTGGGGGGTGGAGGTGCTGCTCATCGGGTGGTTCTCCTCTGCTGTCAGAAGACGGTGCCGTCGCTGTCGAGTTCCAGAGGCGGGAGTCCGCCCCGGAATTGTTGTGCCAGAACACGTCCCGCAGCCCACGTCCCGCCCTCGAGGATGCAGGCCAGGGGGAGTGCGGCGTCGTCGACGCCGAGTTCGGTGCGGACCAGTGGTGCCATCTCGTCGAGCAGCGCGACGGTCAGCGCCCGCCATTCGACGATGAGTTCGCTGTCCGCCGGCCAGACCTCCTCGACCCACGACGGGTCGCGCAACGTCAGCACCCCGGTGTCGAGCAGGAGTCCGCCGTTGCGGTACTCGGGTAGTCCGGTGAGGGCGTCGAGCCCGTCGACGGTCACCCCCGACCATTCGAACGGTTCGAGCAGCGAGTAGGTGAGCCACTGGGAGAGCTTGTGGAACGGCATCCACCCGGCGGTCGGCCCGGGGCCGTCGACGGATGCGTGGAACCAGCAGTCGCCCAGGGGTATTCCGTCGATCTCGCCGCGCGACGGCCAGATCGGGGTGAACGATTCCAGAACCTCGTCGAGAATTCGGTGGGCGGTGACACGCCCGCGCTCGTCGGCGGAGTCGATCACCGCGTCGTAGATCATTCCCGGCCGGTCGCAGGCGGGGGACTGCGTCGAGGCGACGACGTCGCCGAGGCGATGGAGCAGATCTACGCGGCCGGCGAGCCCGACCAGCGGGTTGGTCTCGGTGACCGCGAAAGCTCGGGCGAGATCGTCGACGGTCACCGCGCGCAGGCCGGTGGCGTCGGCGCGCAGCGGATCGCTCGGGTCGCTCGAGAACATGCCCTCGACGAAGGCATGGAAACTGGCGACGCCGAGGCCCTCCGAGCGCGCGTACACACCCCCGTCGGGAGCCTCGAAGGACCAGGAGGGTCCGGCGCCGGCGTCGAGGAGCACGCTGATCACCGTGAGATCGACCATGGCACGCGCCTTCTCGGCCGTGTCGTGCCCGACGAGGGCTGCGTCGAGGGTCGCCCGACGATCGACTCCGCCGGCCTCGAAATGGCGCCACCGGCTGTGATACGGGATCGCGAGATCCGGATAGTTGGTGCGGGTCACCGACGCCACCGTGGACGCCGTCGCGAGCATCGCGGCGTCGTCGACGACGAACCACGTCGACTCGCCGGCCCGCGCCCGGGCCAGCAGTTCACGGGCGCGCGCCCGGATGGTGTCGGTGGAGCGCAGCAGCGTGACGGCGCTCGTGTCGTGCACGGCCGGCATCAGCCCTCCAGTCCCCGGCCCCTGACCTGCTTGAGGGCGTCGGCGTCGGGAACGGGTCCGGGGGTGAAGTAGCCGGCCGCCATCTTGGCGTCGATCTCCACACGGGCGTCGTCGGGGACGAGTTCGTCGGGGATGTTGACGCGCTCGCCGACCTCGATACCGGACCCGGTGATGGCGTCGTACTTCATGTTGCTCATCGAGACCAGGCGGTGGATCTTGGTGATGCCCAGCCAGTGCAGGACATCGGGCATGAGCTCCTGAAAGCGCATATCCTGCACCCCCGCAACACATTCCGTGCGCGCGAAGTACTGATCGGCGGTGTCGCCGCCTTCCTGGCGCTTGCGGGCGTTGTACACGAGGAACTTGGTGACCTCACCTAGCGCACGCCCCTCCTTGCGGGAGTACGAGATCAGTCCGACGCCGCCGCGCTGGGTGCCGCGGATACATTCCTCGATGGCGTGGGTGAGGTACGGACGGCAGGTGCAGATGTCGGAGCCGAAGACGTCCGATCCGTTGCACTCGTCGTGGACGCGCGCGGTCAGCTCGACCGACGGATTCGCGAGATCGGCCGCGGCGCCGAAGATGTAGAGGGTCTGCCCGCCGATGGGCGGGAGGAAGACATCGAGATCCGAGCGGGTGACGAGCTCCGGATACATGCCGCCGGTCTCTTCGAAAAGCGCTCGGCGCAAAGCGGATTCGCTGCAGCCGAAGCGTTCGGCCACTCCCGGCAGGTACCACACGGGCTCGATGGCGGCCTTGGTCACGAGCGCCGCGCCGTTGGGAAGCAATACCGACCCGTCGGGCACGAGGCGTCCCTTGGCGATGGCGTCGGCGACCTCCGGCAGGATGACATGGGCCTTGGTGACGGCGATGGTCGGGCGGATGTCGAATCCGTCGGCGAGATACCCGGGGAAGGCGTCGGCGATCATGGCGCCCCACGGATCGATGCTCACCATCGCCTTGGCGTCCGACCACTGCGGAAACGGGCCGATCATGTCGGTCGGTGAGGTGTTGGTCAGGTCGGCGCGGTGCTCGCGGGAGAGCGCGCCCGCGGCGACGGCGAGGGCGCGATATACGCCGTAGGAACCGCTATGGGTGCCGATGACATTGCGATGCCCGCGCGTTCCCGTGGTGCCGATCACCGGCCCGCGTTCGACTGCGGTGCTCGCACCCCAGTGGATCGGCGGCGCGTCGGAGCCGCCGCTGTGCGAGGTCAGCCGGATGTGGCCTGCTGCCATGGTGTTCCACCTCTTTCGTCGGTGCCGTGGTGCGCACCTTCGAGTAGCGACCCGAAAAACATCGGAACCCGACGGGCGCCACTGCCCGACGGGAAGGCACCAGCATAGCCACGTTCGGTGTTTCCCGCCGGGTGGGCGGAAAACCGTTCGGCGACAATGCCGCTCACCGTCCTCCACGGCAGATGCGGAAGACGACGATGCCCCGCGGCGCGAGCACACGGGGCATCGTCGTGGAGGTGTCTCACCTCGACATCAGATGAACATCAGACGTCGAAACGGTCGAGATCCATCACCTTGGTCCACGCCGCGACGAAGTCCTTGACGAACTTCTCCTTGGCGTCGTCCTGTGCGTAGACCTCGGCGAGGGCACGCAACTGCGAGTTGGCACCGAACACCAGGTCGGCGCGGGTACCGGTCCAGCGTGTCTCGCCGGTGTCGCGATCGGAGCCGACGTAGGTGCCGTCGTCGGCAGGCAACGGCTTCCACTCGGTGCTCATGTCCAGGAGATTGACGAAGAAGTCGTTCGTCAGCTTCCCGGGGGTCGCGGTGAGCACGCCGTGTGCCGAATCCTTGTAGTTGGCGCCCAGCACACGCAGGCCGCCGACCAGCACGGTCGTCTCGGGAGCCGAGAGGGTCAGCAGGTTCGCCTTGTCGATGAGGCGGTACTCGGCGGGCAGTTCGCTCGCCTTGCCCTCGTAGTTGCGGAAGCCGTCGGCCTTGGGCTCGAGGTGAGCGAACGAGTCGACGTCGGTCTCCTCCTGCGAGGCGTCGGTGCGACCCGGGGTGAACGGCACCGAGATGTCGTAGCCGGCATCCTTGGCCGCCTTCTCCACGGCCGCGGAGCCGCCGAGGACGACGAGGTCGGCCAGGGAGACCGAGGCGCCCTCGGCGTTGAACGACTCCTGGATCGACTCGAGCTTGCTCAGGACCTGGGCCAGTTCGTCGGGCTCGTTGACCTCCCAGCCGGCCTGCGGCTGCAGACGGATGCGGCCGCCGTTGGCGCCGCCGCGCTTGTCACTGCCACGGAACGACGACGCCGCCGCCCACGCGGTCTTGACCAGCTGCGAGGTGGTGAGGCCCGACGACAGGATCTGATTCTTGAGCGAATCGATCTCGGCGTCGGAGACGACGGTTCCCTGCGGGGCGGGCACATTGTCCTGCCAGATGTAGGTTTCCGACGGCACCAGGGGTCCGCGGTAGCGGACGGCCGGACCGAGATCGCGGTGGAGCAGCTTGAACCATGCCTTCGCGAACTCGTCGGCGAGCTCCTCGGGATGATCGAGCCAGCGGCGGGTGATCTCGCCGTAGATCGGATCCATCCGCATCGCGAGATCGGAGGTCAGCATCGACGGGTGAGTCTTCTTGTTGCCGAACGCTTCCGGGACCGAGTTGGCCCAACCGCCGTCCTTCGGACGCCACTGGTTGGCGCCGGCCGGGCTCTTGAACAGCTCCCACTCGTTGCCGTACAGGATCTCCAGGAAGCTGTTGTCCCACTTGGTCGGCGTATGGGTCCAGATGACCTCCAGGCCGCTGGTGATGGCGTCGATACCCTTGCCGGTGCCGTAGCCGCTTTTCCAGCCGAGACCCTGCTGCTCGATCGGTGCCGCCTCCGGTTCGGGACCGACGAGTTCGGCGTCGCCCGCGCCGTGGGTCTTGCCGAAGGTATGGCCACCGACGATCAGGGCGGCCGTCTCGATGTCGTTCATGGCCATCCGGCCGAAGGTGTCGCGGATGTCCACGGCGGAGGCCAGCGGATCCGGATTGCCGTTGGGGCCTTCGGGATTGACGTAGATCAGACCCATCTGGACAGCCGCGAGCGGGTTCTCCAGATCCCGCTTTCCGGTGTAGCGCTCGTCGCCGAGCCACTCGGCCTCGGGGCCCCAGTAGACCTCTTCGGGCTCCCACTCGTCCTTGCGGCCAAAGGCGAATCCCGCGGTGCGGAAGCCCATGTCCTCCAGCGCCACGTTGCCGGCGAGCACCAGCAGGTCCGCCCACGACAGTGCCTTGCCGTACTTCTTCTTGATCGGCCACAGCAGTCGGCGGGCCTTGTCCAGGCTCGCATTGTCCGGCCAGCTGTTGAGCGGTGCGAAACGCTGCATACCCGCACCCGCACCGCCGCGGCCGTCCTCGACGCGGTAGGTACCGGCGGCGTGCCACGACATGCGGATGAAGAACGGGCCGTAGTGGCCGAAGTCGGCGGGCCACCAGGACTGCGAGTCGGTCATGAGCGACTTCAGGTCGGCGACGAGGCCGTCGACATCGAGGCCGGCGAGCTCGGCGTCGTAATCGAAGTCCTCGGTGTAGGGACGCACGACGGCGGGGTCATGGGCGAGCAGCTTGAGGTTCAGCTGGTTGGGCCACCAGTCGCGGTTGCCACCGCCTTCCACGGGCGGCTTGATGCGCATCGGACACCCGCCGGCTTCTCCGGCGTCGGTGTTGGCCTCCGCGATGGGCGGATGCTCGGCGGCGTTGTCAGCCATGACTTTCCTTTCGGGAGAGGGTGATTCGGGCTGTGATCACGAGTGTGATCCCGAGTCGGATGACGTGGGTGCGGACGAGGTCTCCTCGTTCGCCGGGGGTGCCGCGGCTGCGGCGCAGGTGGGGCACAGGCCCCAGTAGATGACCTCGGCCTCGTCGAGGATGAAGCCGTGATCATCGGAGGGGGTCAGACACGGGGCCTCGCCGACAGCGCAGTCGATGTCGCCGATGACGCCGCAGACTCGGCACACCACGTGATGGTGGTTGTCGCCGATGCGTGTCTCGTAGCGCGCGACGTGTCCGGAGGGCTGGATACGACGCACGAGTCCGGTCGAGGTCAGGGCACGCAGTACGTCATAGACCGCTTGAACCGAGACGTCCGGAAGGGTGGTGCGCACGGCACCGACGAGGGTGTCGGTATCGGCGTGAGGGTGTTGCGCAACAGCCGCGAGCACTGCGAGCCGCGGCCGGGTGACCCGAAGGTCGGCGGCGCGCAACTGTTCCGCGAGTTCCTGGGCTGTACTCACGATCTACACCATAGGGCGCGGCTGGCCGGATGTCTCGCATTTCTGGAACTGATCAAAAATAGGGCAGAAAGTCCCGGTCAGGATGCTGCGATGAACGGCGCGCCGGCGGTGTGTGCCTCTCTCGGACCTCAAGTGAGGCTCACCTAATAGGGTGGAATCCGCGGTAATGCCTATCGACAGGAGTCCCGGGGTGTCAGCAGGCTGGACTGCCGAACGGATCGTCGCGCAGTCGCAGCGGTGGCGCTCGTCGTGGCATCCGCCGCGTTCGGTCTACGGAATCGTCGACGGCCTCGAGTTCTATCACCTCGACTACGAGGTGACGCTGCTCAATTACCGCGGTGACGTCACCGATCCGCTGCACGTCCTCGACGCCGCGTTGGCTCTGGCGCGCGGGCGCGGTGCCGCGTCGTTACGCATGACCGTCGGGCCCGGATTGTTCGCCGAAATCGACGACGCCGATCTGCGTCGGCGCGGCGCGCAGACGGTGGCGGTCATCGACATCCGTGCACTGATCATCACCGACGCCACGCTCGCCGCGTTGCCCAATCCGGACCACATCGTCATCCGCCCCGCCGACTCGCCGGCATCGGATGCCGAATTCGCCGCGATCACCACCGAGGTGTTCGGATATCCGCCGCCGATCCTGCACGAGCGCACCGCACTCGAGGGTCTCGGCGAGATCTCCGATCACGCGGGCCTCTTCCTCGCCGATGTCGACGGGTCATCGGTCGGTGCCGCCGGGTACATGCAGGTCGGTTCGGTGGCCCGGATGTTCGGCGCGGCCGTGCGGGAGTCCGCGCGGGGCCGGGGTGTGTACCGCGCGCTGACCGCCGCGCGACTGCGGGACGCGCACGCCCACGGCGCCGACCTCGCGATCGTGCACGCCGAGCACATGTCCTCCCCGATCCTCGACGGCGTCGGGTTTGCGAAGTTCGGTGAGCGCCGCCTCACACGCCTTCCTGCAACCCGAGATCAACGCTCGTAAAACCCCTGATTGCGCTGCTAGAAGGCCGGATCAGGGCCTAAACTCTCAGGTATGCCACAGAGTTGGCCCATACTGGAGCGCGAGCGCGAATATCAGCGAATCCGTGACGCTTTCACGGCGACGTCGGCGGGGTGCGGGGTCATCCTGACCGGGGATGCAGGCGTCGGCAAGACGACCCTTGCGCGCCACGCCATCGGGGACATGGATCTCAGCGTCCGGTGGGTCGCGGGCACCGAGTCCGCACGCGGAATCCCGTTGGGTGTCTTCGCTCATCTGGTGGGCCCCGCGACATCCAGCGACCCCGTCACGTATCTGGCCGCGGCGCGCGAGTCGCTGCTCGCCGACGGTCATCTGGTCATCGGCGTCGACGACGCCCATCTCCTCGACGAGTTGTCCGCGACGCTGCTGCATCAACTCGCGATCGACCGGGCCGTGCACATCATCGCCACCATCCGCAGCGGCGAATCCGTCCCGGACGCCATCACCAATCTGTGGAAGGACAATCACGTCCTGCGGATCACGTTGTCTCCGTTCACCGAAGCGCAGAGTGTGGAACTGATCGAGCGAATGCTCGGGGGTCAGTTGGAAGGGCTCTCCGCCGGTCTGATGTGGGAGGCCTCCGGTGGCAACGCCCTGTTCCTCAAGCATCTGGTGCAGGGCGCGCTGGAATCGGGTGCGCTGCGACAGGTCGGCGGTGTGTGGCAGTTACGTGGACGTGCCTCGGTCACGTCGGAACTGGCGTCCTTGCTGGAGAATCGGGTCGATCAACTCGACGACGATGTCCTCCACCTGCTGAAGCTGCTCGCTCTGTGTGAACCCATCGACCTCGACGTCCTCGCCGATCTGGCCGGCGACGAGGCGGTGGAGGGCGCCGAGGTGGACGGACTCATCCGCATCAGCCGCGAGGGCCGTGCGCTCAGCGTGCGCTACGCCCACCCGCTCTTCGGTGATGTCATCCGCCGGCGCCTCGGGTTCGCGTCGTCGCGCCGCCTGCGCGGGCAACTGGTCAAGGCGCTCGGGGCCCGCAACGTCGTCACCGCGTCGGACCGGATCCGGCTCGCCGGTCTCGCCCTCGACAGCGACGAGTCGGTCGACGCCGATCTCCTCGGTCACGCGGCACGGGACGCCCTGATGCTCGGCGACGTTCCGCTCGGCGAGCGTTTCGCCCGCGGCGCCACCGACGCCGGCGGCGGCATCGCGGCCGCATCGTTGCTGGCCCGCGCGTTGATGTGGCAGGGGCGCGGGCAGGAGGCCGAGCAGGTCATGCTGGCCTTCGACGCGGACGCCCTGCCCGAGGTGGAGTTGCTCATCTGGGGTCTGCAGCGCATCGCGACGCTGTTCTGGGGTGGACTCAACAACGCCGACGGCGCCAACGAGGTCATCGAGTTGCTCACCGAGCGCATCACCACGCCGGCGCTGGCGCTCATCGTCGCCGGGGTCAGCTCGGCATGCGCCGTCTTCGAGAACGACCTGCCGAGCGCTCTGGAACTCAGTGACCGCGTCCTCGACGCCGACGACGCATCGCCGTGGGCGGTGGAGTTCGCAGTGTTCGGCGGAGGATTCGTCCGCGCCCTCGCCGGCCGCGGGGACGAGGTCGCCGCGATCGCCACCCGCGGACGGGAGGCGGAGGTCCGCACCGACGGCAATCTGCGATTCCCCGCCGGCTACGGCGAGATCCTCGCGTTGACGCTGACCGGTCGCTTCGACGCCGCGACCGATGCGGCACAACGCTATGTCGCCTTCAGTTCGGCCGGTCAGTACCTGTCGTGGGCGCTGTCCGGAATCCACATGAACGCGGTGGAGCTGGCGCGAGGAAATCTGCCCGCGGTGGTGCAACGTGCCGCGCAGACACTGGCCGCGGTCCGCCATGACCAGAGCGTCACCTGGGTGTTCCCGGCACACTTCCAACTCGCGCAAGCCCAAGCGGCACTGGGCAATTCGGATGCCGCGGAGGCCGCGATCGCCGCCGCTGCGGACGCCTATGGCTCAAGCGTTGCGGTGTTCTCGCACCAGCTGGGCATCGCGCGGGCGTGGCAGCAGGCGTCGACCGGAACCACGTCGATCGCCATCGCCACGGCGCGTCGGGTCGCGGCGGAGGCGGCGGCCAGCGGGCAGTTCGCGATCGAGGCGGAGGCCCTGCACACCGCCGTGCGGTTCGGTGCGACCGAGGGTGAGATCGCCGATCGTCTCGGCGAACTCGCCGAGCAACTCGACGGTGTGCTGATCGGCGCATACGCGCGTCACGCGCGCGCCGCGGCCGATCAGGACGCGGCGGCACTGGACAAGTCGTCGACGGAATTCGAGGAGATCGGCGCGCTGCTCTCGGCCGCGGATGCCGCCGCTGCGGCCGCCACCCTGCACGACCGCGCGGACCGCACCTCGGCGATGGCCGCGTCGGCGGCGTCGGCGACGCGGCTCTCGGTGCGCTGCGGCGGCCTGCGGACGCCGGCGATGGTGGAGTCGGCACATCCGCTGCCGCTGACCGCGCGTGAACGCGAGATCGCGAATCTCGTCGCGGTCGGCCTGAGCAACAAGGAGATCGCGGATCGGCTGGTGGTGTCGGTGCGGACCGTCGAAGGGCACATCTACCGTGCCTGCACCAAACTCGACGTCACCGATCGTGCGGCGCTCGGTGCCATGCTCGCCGGAGGGCAGTGACGATGCCCAAGACACTCGTGGTGTGCTGCGACGGCACGTGGAAGCGCGCCGACGAAAAGGATGTCTCCAACGTGGAGAAGATCGCGCGGTCGATCCAGTTGCGTGATGCCCGTGGTGAACCGCAGATCGTGCACTATTCGAAAGGTGTGGGCGCCACCGGAATCTGGCTCGAGCGGCTTCTCGCCGGAGCCCTCGGACTCGGACTCGACGACGCGATCTCCGACTGCTACCGATTCCTCGCGCTGAACTTCGAGCCCGGCGACCGGGTCTTCGTCTTCGGCTTCAGCCGCGGCGCCTACACCGCGCGCAGCCTCTGCGGGATGATCGATCACGTCGGCCTGCTGACGCCGGCGGGCGTCGCCGGCAACCAGCTCGGAAAGGCCAACACCCTCTACCGGACCCGGCCGCAGGCGAAGGATCGGCGCCGGCAGCCGCCGGAGGTTCCCGAGCACACCGAGGCCCTGGGTGAGCTCACCGTGCATCCCGCCGACGCGGTGGCCATAGACTTTCTCGGCGTCTTCGATACGGTTGGGGCGCTGGGTATTCCGGGATTCTCCGGGTCGAAGTACAAATTCCACAACGTGAGTCTGTCGCCCATGGTGCGCTCCGCGCGTCAGGCGCTCGCCCTTGCCGACCGGCGTCGCGTCTTTGCGCCGTGCCTGTGGGGTGGGTGGCATCGGGATCTCGTGCAGGTCTGGTTCGACGGCGTGCACACCGACGTCGGCGGTGGCTACGACGACTGCTTCTACTCGGACAAGTCGCTGTTCTGGATGGCGCAGGAGGCGGCGGGCGCGGGCCAGTACGGAGACCGCGCGCGGTTGGCCATCGACTTCGAACGCCTAGGGGCACACCGCAACACAGGGTCCTGCAAGACCGGCAACGACAATCCCATGAACGCGGGCTACCGCCTCACCAACCTCGTCGACCGCATCCAGCAGCGGATGCGTCGACGGAGGATGTGGGATCCGTTCATGACGCTCTTCCGTATCGGATGGCGCACACTGAATCCCACCGTCGTGACGCCGCCGCTGTCCGCGGCGCAGCGTGCACTGCTGCCGCCCACCGACATCCCGCCCTCCGTGGGTCCCGGCTACCCGTACAACGTGCACATCGAGACGTCGGCGTATGCCCGAGCAGTGCGGTCGGAGCCGAACACCAATCCCAATGTCGCACAGTGGTTTGACTGGGTGGAGACCCTCCTGGCGGACACGCCGCCCGCCGAGCGGCAGGGGCTCCTCGACAAGCTCTGCATCCGCGCTCCCACCTTCGCCGAATTGACCTCGGCCGACGTCACCCGACCAACGGACTCGGATCACCAACCGGCGTAGGTGATCTCGCCGTTCATCAGCGTCGCCTCGACGCCGATCTGTCGGATGCGCCGCGCCGCCGCGGCCGTGTCGGTCGCGGTGGTGTCGGTCGTGGTGGTCTCGGTCGCGGTGGTGTCGGCCGAACCGCGGATCGGCGCGAACGGATCCGCGTCGAGTAGCACGATGTCGGCCCTCGATCCGATCCGTAGTGTCCCTTGCCCGTCGGTGGAGGCCGCCCATGCCTGCTGTGGTGTCAGCGCCTGTTCGGGATGCCAGGCGGGCTCGTCGACCGGACCACGATGGATCGCTGCGGCCATCGACAGCCGCGGGTCGAGGGCGGCGACCGGCGCGTCCGATCCGAGTGCGAGCGTGACGCCGCCGTCGAGCATCGAACGCAGCGCGAAGCTGCGGTCGGCCCGATCCGGCCAACACTGGTCGGTGACGGCACGGTCGTCGAGCAGATGCGCGGGTTGCACACTGGCGGTGATTCCCGCTGCCCGCATTCGTGCGATCTCCGCGAACCGGACCAGTTGGGCGTGTTCGATGCGGCCACGTGCCCCGGTCGCCTCGAATGCGGTGCACGCCATGTCCACCGCGCGATCACCGATCGCGTGCAGCGCGATGTTCATGCCCGACGCGTGGCCGTGGGCGACCAGGGAACTGAGTTCGTCGACGTCGTAGATGCATTGTCCGCGAGGCGATTCCAGTGCCGCGGCGTCGGCGTAATCGTCGAAGCAACATGCGGTTCGGGCGTTGAGGGAGCCGTCGCCGAAGATCTTCAGCGGCCCCACCTCCAGCATCCCGGCGCCTTCGGGAGGATGTGATCCCGTGTGGAAACCGGCGGCCCGGCATTCGGGGAGACGGTCCGGATAGATCGCCGTGCGCACCCGCAGCCCGACCCCACGTGTGGCGAATCGGGCGCGCCAACCGTCGAGGGTGTTGCTGAATTCGAAATCGACGATCCCCACGATCCCGCGGGCGGCCGCATCATCGACGGCGGCCGCGACGAGGCCATCGATGTCCTCGGTCTGTGCCACTGCGCGTGCGAGATCATCCTGCACGGCGAACCAGGGCGTCTCGGTCAGCGGGCCGTCGCGCGGCGGAACATCCAGCAGCGCACACGCCGCCGAGTTCAGCCATCCGGTGTGGCCGTCGCCGCTGGAAAGTACAACCGGCACAGCGGGGCTCACCGCATCGAGGTCGGCGGTGCGCGGCTGCCTGTCCCAGCGGGCCGGACGGAAACCGAATCCGACGACGATCGGCGGCGGATTCGTCTGAGCGGCCAGATGATGTGCGACCAGCGTCGCCGTGTCCTGCGGCGAGAGGGCCGACGAGACGTCGAGCCGGGTGCGGGTCTGCGCCCACCAGCTCATGTGCACATGGTGATCCCACAACCCGGGCGACGCCCAGCGGCCGTCGGCGTCGAGGATCTCGTCGTCGGGCCTCGACGTCAGCGTCTCAGCGAGGTCGACGATCCGTCCAGCACGGATGCGCAGATCGACGGGTTCGGTGGTGGGTGCGGCCGTACCGACGGGGACGAGGCGGGCGGCCCGGATGAGGATCGCCGGCGCGGCGTCGTTGCGGTCCATGAGTCGACGATGCGCGTTACGCGGCCCTCGCGCAATGTGATCCGGCGAGCTCACACCCGGTGCCGGCCGCCGGGCGTAGCGTGAGTGCATGGGCAGAACAGTCGCAACCTCCGATGCCGTCGACCTCTCCGGACTTCTCGAGTTCATCCGGCCTCGCCACCAGATGCTGCTGAGCACCGCACGGGCAGACGGACGCCCCCAGCTGTCGCCGGTGTCCGGGGGCGTGGACGATCACGGTCGGATCGTCATCTCGACCTACCCGGATCGGGCGAAGGCCACCAACGCACGACGCACCGCGCAGGTCAGTGTCTGCGTGCTCTCCGACGAATGGAATGGTGCGTGGGTGCAGGTCGACGGCACCGCCGAGGTGATCGACATGCCAGACGCCGCCGATGCCCTCGTCGACTACTTCCGCAGCATCGCCGGTGAGCCTCCCGACTGGGACGAGTACCGCGCGGCAATGCGTCTGCAGAACAAGTCCCTGATCCGCATCACCCCGACCCGCTGGGGCCCGATCGCGACCGGCGGATTCCCCGCCGACGTCGCCGCCCGGCTCGACGCCGCGGACGCCTGAGGGGTGGCGAGCCATGAGTGAAAACGACGGTGGCGCACACGAATTCCCAGGTGACCTTCGACTGCGGTGATCCGGGCGCGCTGGCGGCGTTCTGGGCCGAGGTCCTCGGATACCGAATCCAGGATCCGCCACCGGGTTTCGCGACGTGGGACGCCGCGCTCGAGGCGTTCGGGGTTCCGCCGGAACGCCGCAACGATGCGTCGGCGATCGTGGATCCGACGGGTACCGGACCCCGGATCTTCTTTCAACGGGTGCCCGAGGGGAAGTCGGCGAAGAATCGGGTGCACCTCGATGTGCGGTCCGCGCCGGGACTCGTGGGGGATGAGCGCATGGCATCGCACGAGGCGGAATGCGCGCGGCTCGTGGCCCTCGGCGCCACGCGGTTGGCGCGTCACGAACCGAGTCCACCGATGGGTGGCGGGCATATCGTGCTCGCCGATCCCGAGGGCAACGAATTCTGCCTGGATTGAGGTCCTGCGCGCCCCGAGCCGGAATGTCCGCACCGCACGACAGGTTGGCATTGACATGACCGAGTCATCGTTCGATCCCCGCGACCTCATCGCCGAGACCAAGCTCGGCATCCTGGCAACCATCAAATCGTCGGGCGTGCCACAGCTCTCACCGATCACCGCCGTGTACGACCGCGACGCCGACACGATCTACGTGTCGATGACGCAGGGGCGCGCCAAGACAGCCAATCTGCGCCGCGACCCGCGCGCGGCGATCGAGTTCACCGGACCGGACGGGTTCACCTGGGCCACCGCCGAGGGCGACGTCACCCTGACCGGCCCGGGCACCGACCCCAACGGACCCGAGGTCGACGCACTCGTCGAGTACTACCGCCTCGGCGCCGGCGAGCACCCCGACTGGGACGAGTACCGGCAGGTCATGGTCGACGACCGGCGGGTGCTGATGGCGCTGAGCATCACCCGCGTCTACGGCGCGAAGCTGCGCTGACGCCCGCACCTGCCGGGGCGGACCTTGCAACACCTGTGCCGGAGCCTGGGTGTCGGGTACGGTCGCGAGAAGTGAGCTCGTCCGTAAGCGGCCTGCGAGGTGATCGGTGAGTACCCGAATCGACATGATGCGCCACGGTGATGCCGCGCGCTACGCGCCGTATGCCCGACGGTTGCTCATCGAGGCGATCGAGGGGTGTGGCATTCGGCACTGGGCGCACGTCGAATCCTGGGATGGTGTGTCGGTCGCGGTGATCTCCGATCTCGGCGGGGAGACCTTCGAACTCACCACTGTCAACGTTGTGCCGTTCCTCGCCGCCTACGCCGACCGTCACGGCGACTGGGAGCCGATGGAGATCGACAGCTACCTCGCCGACGAACTGATCCAGGAAGCGCTGTTCGGGGGCGTCATCTACCGGACCCAGGTGCGCAGGCGTCCCGTGCTCGTCGCGTGAGGATGCGGTGACCTTCGACGACGCCGTCGACGATCTGTACGGCGTTGCGCCGTCCGAGTTCGTCGCCCGACGCACCACGCTCGCAGCCGAGGCGAAGGCCGATGGCGACGCCGACCTCGCCAAGCGTATCGCCGCACTACGCAAACCGACCCAGGTGGCGTGGGCGATCAATCGGTGGGTCCGCGCCGAACCCGATCAGGTCGCCGATCTCGCGGATCTCGCCACGGAATTGGTTGCCGCACAACGGCGTTCGTCCGCCGCGGAGATCCGCACCCTGTCCGCGCGACGCTCCGCGCTCGTCGACGCCACGTCGTCGTCGATCGTGTCGGTCGCCGCCGACGCAGGGGTCACGCTGTCCGGCAACGCACTTCGTGAGATCACACAGACGCTGCGGGCCGCGGCAGCCGATTCCGAGGTGCTCGAGCAGCTGCGCGGTGGGCGACTCGAGACGTCGGCCGAGTACAGCGGCTTCGGACCGGCCTCGGTGTTCCTGGTCCAGAGTTCGCCGCCGGAGACGGTCGGCGACACGAACCCGAGTGACGCCGGATCGACTCACGCGGACTCCGCCGACACCACGGGTGACTCGACCGATCCAGACCGAGCCGCCGCAGACGACGCGGCCGCCGCAGACGACCCGGCCGCCGCTGCCGCGGCGGCCGAGCGGTTACGGGCGGCCCGGGAGACCCTCGAGGCCGCGGGGGAAGCACGCGATCATGCCCGTGAGGTCGCCGAGGACGCCGCGCAGGACCTGGCCGCCGCCCACACGGAAGCCGCCGATCTCGTGGCGCGGCGCGACGAACTGAAAGCCGAACTCGGCCGGGTTGAGGACGAACTCCGGTTCGCCCGCAAACAGTCGGAATCCGCGTCCGCGGCGTCGGCGGCGGCCGTCGACGATCTGCGGGAGGCGCAGGCCGCCTTCGACGCAGTGGCGGCATTCGTCGAGGATCTCGCCGAGCGGGCCGGGCCGATCAGTCGTAGAGCCGATCAGTCGTAGATGACGGCCTTTCCGGTGCGCCGTAACTCGGCGAGGCCGTCGAGCATGCCCTGGATCTGCTCGGGGGAGTGGCCCACCCAGTCGGTGAGCTCACCGACGATCCGGACCGGTGCTCTGGTCCGGAACGACTGCGTCGGATTGCCCGGCAGCTTCTTGTCCGTGACATTCGGATCGTCCTCGACGGGACCCTCCGGCTCGACAAGGTAGATGTGCCCGCGCCCGTCACCGGTTGCCATCTCGGCTCCCCAGGTCGCGGCGTCGAGGGTCTTCGTCACGTAAACATGATTCATCATCCGCCCGGCCAGGGGGCTTGCGGCAAGCCCCCTGCCCGGGCATATCCTCAAAAGGGATCAATCAGTGGACGGCTGCGACACCCTGTCCGTCGGTGCTCGGTGTAACCCGTCGGGCGGGCATCGTCTGCGAGATCAGAGCGCCCATCACGACAAATCCGATCATCACCAGAATTGATGTGCGATAACCGGATTCGAGTCCATCCGATTCACCCACCGTGTTGTACACGGTGCCGACGATCGCCGCGCCGAGACCCACCGCGAGCGCCTGTGCGGTGTTGAACACCCCCGACGCCGCACCGGCGAGCCGCACCGGGACGTCGTTGAGCACCAACAATCCGGAGGCGCCGAAGATCGCGCCGAAACCGAACCCGGCGACGGCGAGCGCTACGGCGAACCAGAGTCCCGGATGAGCCGATCCCTCGGCCGCGTACATCAACACCATGCCGATGACGAGGACGGCAGCACCCAGCTGCAGGACATGCTTGCCCATCCGTGCGGCGAGGATGGTCGCGGCCAGTCCCGCCGAGATGGGTACCGCGAGGGAGAACGGAATCCACATGAGCCCGGTGTGCAACACCGACCAGCCCAGCGCCAACTGCACGTGCAGCGTCTGGATCAGGAAGTATCCTCCCGTGGTCACCATGAGTACACCGAACGCCAGCAGGCCGGTGGTGAACGAGCGCGTCTCGAACAGCTCCGGCGGCACCATCGGTTCGGTGCCCGTGCGGGCTTGACGGATCTGCAGATAGGCGAACACCCCCAGCCCGATGCCCCCGCCCGCCATCAACAGGAAACCCCAAGCAGGCCAGTCGTTCTCGGGGCCCAGCGTGATGGGCAGCATGATCGCGGCGAGTGATCCGCCCAACAGTGCCGCCGACCCGAGCGTGATGGGTGCCTTGCTCTGCGCGCGCGTTTCCGGGATGAAGGCGAGTGCGGCGATGATCGCGATGACGGCGAGCGGCACGTTGATCAGGAAGATCGGACGCCAGGAGAGTCCGAACCAGTCACCACTGGTGATGATCGCTCCGAGGACGGGCCCGGTCACCGCCGCCAGACCGATGACCGCGGTGAACATTCCCATCGCCGTGCCACGTTCGGCCGGCGGATAGAGCACCTGGATGTTGCTGAGCACCTGCGGCACCATCAGGGCCGCGGCGCCGCCCTGCAACACCCGGAACACGACGAGTTCGGCGGGACCGTCGGCCAGCCCGCAGGCCAGCGACGCCGCGCCGAAGGCGGCCAGGCCGATGACGAACATGATGCGCCGGCCGATGTTGTCGCCCAGGCGCGCACCCAGGATGAGGCCCACCGCGTAGGCGAGCGGATAGCCTGCCACCATCCACTGCAGGCTGGTCGGTGACGCTCCCACATCGTCCTGGATGGTGCGTAGTGCGACGTTCACGACGGTCGCGTCCATGAGTTCCATGAACGACGCCGCGAGCAGACAGATCAGCGCGACCGTGCGGGCTCTGCCCGACATGAGTTCGCCTGTGCGGCCGGAGAGTTCGGATAGATCGGTGGTTGAAGCGGTCATCGGATGCTCCTTGGTGCATCGAGGTGCCGGAACGGACAACCACGACGCTAGGGGCAATCGGGGACAGATTCGGTCCGCAAGAACCACGCCCGCGCAGAGAGGACCGACGCAACTTGAAACCGCACGGATCATCCGTACGGTCGGATCCATGAGTGTCCAACAGTTTGCTTTCGAATGGACGGAGACAAATCGCGAGTGGTTGATCGAGAACCCGGCGCGAATCGGGGCGTATCTGCTGGCCGCCCTGCTCATCCGGTTCGTGCTGCACCGCATGATCGATCGGGCGACGCGCCGCGATCCGCAGGGTCGGCCACCGGCGCTGGTCCGTCACCTGCGGGAACGGACCGGTGCGCGCCGCAACCCGGCCATCGCCGAACGGCGCGCCCAACGCGCGACGACGATCGGTTCCGTGCTCAAGTCGACGGTCTCCATCGTCCTGCTGGTGTGGTTGGTGTTGTCGGTGCTCAGTGTGCTCGGCGTCAACATCGCGCCGTTCCTCGCGTCCGCCGGCATCCTCGGCCTGGCGATCGGCTTCGGCGCGCAGAATCTGGTGCGCGACTTCGTGACCGGCGTCTTCATGCTGCTGGAGGATCAGTACGGCGTCGGTGATGTCGTCGATCTCGGTGAGGCGTCGGGCACCGTCGAATCCGTCGGTCTGCGCATCACCACGGTCCGCGACATCGACGGCACGCTCTGGTACGTCCGCAACGGTGAGATCGTGCGGGTCGGCAACATGAGCCAGGAGTACGCCGTGGCCCGCATCGAGGTGCCGGTGGCTCTCTCGGCGGATCTCGACCGCGCCCAGGAGGTCGCCCTCGAGGCTGCGAGCCGTGTCGTCGCCGACGACGACATCGCCGACGACGTGCTCGACGCGCCGGTGATGCTCGGGGTCCAGGACGTCACCCACACCCAGGTCACCCTGCGGATGACGGTGCGGACGAAGCCCAATGCTCAGTGGGCCGTCGCCCGCACCATGCGCAGGTCGGTCCTGCGTGCCTACGAGGCGAACGGGATCGCGCTACCGAATCCCCACGGGCAGCTGGTGGGTGCGGTACCCGAGTGAATTGTCGCCGCTGTGTGTCGCTGTGCTGTCGGCGTCACAGTGGTAGATGGTCTGCGTAGATGAGGCGCTCGGTGGTGCCGTTGCTCTGCTCACCGGGGCGCGGGTCGGCGGCGAGCAGCTCGAACTCCTCGATCAGCACCCGCAGATCCGTGGCCGCGCCCGGAGTCTGCAGTCGCGCGGCGGAATCCAGCGGGAGCGCCGCGCTCCAGGTCGCCCGGAACGTCGACAGGTCCGCACCGGTGATCTCACACGCCGTCGAGCGCACGTCGGTCCACTCCAGATCAGACGTCGACGTCGCATCGCGGGCCTGCAGCGTCACCGTCACCCGGCGCGATGCCGCCAACGCCGCGACCAGTGAGGCGTCGTCGCGGGGGCGGGTGACCCGATCGGTGCCGGAAGTCACCGTCACCGCGCTGACCCCGCTCATCGTCACCCGCACCGACTCGTCGTCGGGTCGGTTGACGGTGGTGATCCGCTCGGGCGGTAGCGGGACGAAGTCGGTGGCGACCGTCTCGGAGAAGTCGGCTCCGGCAATCGAATTGGGTTGATACCGCGCGATGGACAGTCGCAGGAACGGCCAGATGGCGTTCTCGCCGTCGAGGATGATGTCGGCGAACCAGAGTTTGCGCGTGGCGTCGAACTCTGGGCGGTAGAGGTAGGCGTTGACGACCTGATCCGGCTGCGCCGCGGTGCCCGTGGTGGCGGGCTTGAGGACATGGCCGATCGGCCGGCCGGGTTCGGTCTGCGGGGTCAGGGCCAGCTGGGCGGCGCGTTGCTGCCACGCCGGAAGGACGGGCACCTCATAGGTGTTCGCCATCCGCGGGCCCGCGATGATCGGATCCCGAGGCGGGTGTGCCACAGTTCGCTGCGGTGCGGATCGCCCGGCGGGATTGCGGGTTGTGCGCTGTGGGTGAAGCCACCGTGGACATCGGGGGACACGATGAGCCGGTAGGGCGCCTCGATGGCGGTGACATCGGCGGCGGGAGCGGTCGGGGTGACCGTCGCCTCCGGTGTGCGCGGTTCGGCTGCCGTCGGCCGGGGGACGGCCAGCGGAGCGACCCGCAGACCGAGGGTCGTCAGCAGACCGAGTATGTCGGCGGTGACGAACGGAACCGTTGTGCCCTTGGGTAATTCGAAGACGATCCGCGAATCGTCGGCGGCGACGGCGCGGGCCACATCGGGCACCACCGGTGGATTGTGATTCGCGTCGCGAACGGTGCTCTCCTCGTAGATGTTCTGCGGTCCGAGGACGACGATGAGATGCGCGTCGTCGGCCTCGGCGACGAGATGCGAACCGGTCGTCGGCGGCGGTGGCGTCGTGCCGCCACCGGGCTTGGTTAGTCCGGGAAGGACCAGCACCTGCCCGGGAAAGATCAGGTCGGGATTGGGGACGTCGTTGGCGTTGGCGATGTCGTGATAGCGAAAAGGATTGCCGTAGAACCGTTCTGCGATGTCCCACAGCGTGTCACCTGCGGCGACGGTGTAGGTCTGTGGCGATGGTGCCGCCGGCGGGCTCGGCGGTGGACCGGGTGGCGCCGGAATGACCAGGACCTGTCCGGGGAAGATCAGGTTGGGATTCGGGATGTGATTGGCGCCGGCGATCAGCGGGAAGCGTGTGCCATCGCCGTAGAAGCGGACCGCCAGATCCCACAGCGTGTCACCGGGCACCACCGTGTGGTGCGCCAGCGGCGGCGGAGCCTTCGGTGGTGGCGGTGGAGGAGGCGGGGCGTCGGGGACCAGACGACAGCCGACGGCGTTGCACCGGAGATCGACGAGATCGACGGGGCGGAGCAGACGGAACGCGATCGGCTCCGGTGGTGTCGGCGATTGTGCCGACGGTGTGACACTGTCCATCACGACTCCTTCGCCCGGAGACGTCGTCGGGCACGGCGTCGTCGGATGAAAGGAACGGTAGGACCAGGTGCCGAGCGTGGCGTGAGTAGTGGACTACCTGTCTTGCGGTGGCGTGCGGCGTAGCGATCAGCAGTTCAGCGCAACGGTCAGCGCGAGGGTGCGATGTGCACGCGCAACTGCTTCATCATCGGCTGATCGCTCTGGGTACTGAAATCCTTGGGCCCCAACAGCACATTCATCTCCGGCATATAACCCGCGGCGCTGCCGACGGGGGTGTTGTAGGCCAGCGCCCGGTACCGGTGCACGGCCCGGCGGCTGCCGTCTACCGAGGTGGCGACGACGTCGACGAAGTCACCCTCGGCGATGCCGCGCCGGGACATGTCGTCGGCGTTCATGAACACCAGCTCGCGCAGGTTCTTGACACCGCGATAGCGATCATTCGCCGAGTAGATGGTGGTGTTCCACTGATCGTGCGAGCGCATCGTCTGCAGCACCAGCATGTCGGCGTCGTCGGGGATGATGTCGGGCAGCCCCGCGTGTGAGAACTCCGCACGGCCGCTCGGCGTCAGGAAGACCCGTTCCCGGGCAGGCTGCGGGATACGGAAACCCAGGGGGTTGGCGATGAGTCGGTTGAAGCCGTCGAATCCGGGCAGCACCTGCGCCATGACGTCGCGGATGCGGTCGTAATCCTCGACGAGCCAGGCCCAGCGGGTGGGGCTGTTCGGCAGGGCAGCGGCCGCCATGCCGGCGATGATGGCCGGCTCGGACTTCAAGCACGACGACGCGGGGCGCCGTTTCCCGACGGACAGATGCACCATGCTCATCGCATCTTCCACCGTGATCCCTTGCCGCCCTGCGGATTGCAGGTCCTTCTCGGTGCGGGCGAGGCAGGGGAGGATGAGGGCAGTGCGGCCGTGTACGAGGTGGCTGCGGTTGAGCTTGGTGCTCACCTGCACCGTCAGGTCGAGCTTGGCCAGGCCCTGCGCCGTGTACTCCGTATCCGGCGCCGCCAGAACGAAGTTGCCGCCCATTCCGATGAATACCTCGAGTGAACCGTCGTGCATCGCCTCGATCGTTTTCACGGTGTCGAGGCCGTGATGCCGTGGTGGATCGATGTGACAGACCTCGGCGAGCCGATCGAGGAAAGCATCGCTCGGACGATGATCGATGCCGCAGGTCCGGTTGCCCTGCACGTTGCTGTGGCCGCGCACCGGCGACGGCCCTGCACCGACGCGCCCGATATTGCCGCGCAGCAAAAGCAGATTCACGATCTCGCGCGCGTTGTCGACTCCGTGCTCGTGCTGGGTGACACCGAGGCACCAGCTGATGACGGTCTTTCCGGATTCCAGGTACATGTCGACGAGTCGTCGGATGTCCGCCTCGGCTACACCGGACTGCTCGACGAGCTGATCCCAGGTCGTCGACTCCACGATCGACCGGTAGGCGTCGAGCCCGTGGGTGTAGGTGTCGAGGAAGGCTTGATCGAGGACGTCCGGGTCGGTGGCGGCGGCCTCCAGGACCCCCTTCGCGACCGCGCGCATCAGCGCCAGATCCCCGCCGGGGCGCACCTGGATGTTCATCGTCGACGTGCCCGTCGTCTTGAACATCGCCATGTCGGCGATGTCGTGCGGCACGATCGTGCGGGTCTCGGCCACCTCGGCGAACGTGTTGACGTGCACGATCTGTGCGCCGCGCTTGTACGCCTCCGCCAGCGAGGTGAGCATGCGCGGAGCGTTCGACGCCGCGTTCACACCCATCACGATGAGGAGGTCGGCGTGCTCCCAGTCCTCGAGATCGCAGGTGCCCTTGCCGGTGCCGATCGACGCCGTCAGAGCACGGCCCGACGCCTCGTGGCACATGTTGGAACAGTCGGGCAGGTTGTTGGTGCCCAACTCGCGGGCCATGAGCTGATAGAGGAACGTCGCCTCGTTGCTGAGCCGACCGGAGGTGTAATATGCGGCCTGATCAGGGCTGTCGAGGGACTGCAGGGTCTGGCCGACCAGTCGGAACGCGTCGTCCCAGGAGATCGGAACATAGCGGTCGGTGGCGGCGTCGTAACTCATCGGCTCGGTCAGCCGACCCTGATCTTCCAGATCGAAATCGGTCCACTCCGCCAGCTCGGTGACCGAGTGCGCCGCGAAGAACTCGGGGCCGACGCGTTTGCGGGTCATCTCCCACGTAGTGTGCTTGATGCCGTTCTCGCACAGGTCGAGCTTGAGTCCGTGCTGATCGTCGGGCCAGGCGCAGCCGGGGCAGTCGAAGCCCTTGACCGGGTGATTCATCGTCATCATCGCGGTGGTGCCGCGGACCAGTTCGCGTTCGGTCAGCAGCACCTTGCCCACCGAGAATGCGGCGCCCCAGCCGGCGGCGGGGTGGTGATAATCGTCCTGGACCATTCCTTGGCGGTGATGGGGCCGTACCCGCCCTGCCGCGGCCCCGGCGACATCAGCCCGGGCACCTTGGTGGGCACGCGTGGCGTCGACGGTGACCCTGCTGACGGGGGCCCTGCTGACGGGGATCCGGCTGACAGGGACCCTGCTGATGGCGATCCGGGAGACGATGATCCGTTCGAATTCGTCCCGGCCAGGGCCGACGGGATCTCGACATGATCATCGAGGTCGATGTGGGCGGGTGTGGCCTCGCCGGGAGTCTCATCCATGTCGCACCTGGATTCGTCGTCGGTGTCGTGCTGCTGCTGTCGTTCTTCGGACTCGAATCCAGACTAGTGAAGATTGACGACGATGGTGGGGCCGAGTCGATCCTCGCCGGCCGCGGTTTGCCCGTTTGAGCTAGAGGGTGAGCGCGTCGACGCCGTCGCCGGTGAGATCGCGCAGCGCATCGGGTCGGCCGGTGATCGCGAGCATCAGGGCGTCTGCCGGGCCGCTGACCAGCGGTCCGTTGCCGTGGCTCCACTCGAGATCGGTGGCTTCCCAGCGCACCGGCCGGCCGGAGTTCGCGAACGAGCCGGTGCCCGTCAGATCGGAGGTGAAGTCGAGCACGACACGTCGACGGTCGTCGGGGGCACTGTGCGCGATGCCCAGCGGACGGCAGATGTCGAGCCCGTGGACGACGATGTCGGTGAGGGGAGCGGCGGGTCCTCGTCCCGGTGGTGTGAAGCGCTTGTCGGCGCGGTCGTCGAGGAGCGTGACCAGGTCGTCCCCGTGGTCGCGGACGACGAGCGTCGTCATCGCCTTGTTCGCTTCGTCGAAATTCCCGCGCGCACGCAGCATCAGCAGCCCGAAGCGCCACATCGGTACCACCAGCGGCGCAACGAGGTGGGCCGCGACTTCCCGAACGCTCCAGTCGCCACACAGGGAAGGCGACGCCCACTGCTCTGGTGTCAGTGTGTCCAGAGTCGCTGCAAGAGAACGACGTTCGTCGGCGATCGCCGCGAAGATCTCGTCATCTGTCGGCATGATCGACACCTTCCGCCGGATGCTGATCAGCATAGGCGCCGATTCTGCGCGCCGGGGGCCAAGCGCTCAGGACCGTGCGGTATGGGATGCCTGCTCGACGATGACCGTCATGCCGTCGACGTCGATGGGACCGGCCGGCAGGTCGGGGCCGCGCACGGCGATGCCGTAGATGCCGACGGTCTTGCCCCGGTGGAAGCGGACCTCGGCGTCGGGGATTGTCACGGTGGTCCCCGCGACGGGGCACTGGACGAGGTCGCCGAGTAGCCGGGCGTCAGCCTCGGGTGCCGGGCTTGCGACCAGTAGCGCGACGAGGTCGGGCCGGCCGTCCAGTGAGATGCCTTCGGCTGCGCGATGTTCGGCGCGCATCCGGCCGATCTCGGCGCGTGGCGGATCGTAGGTGATGAAGAAGGGGAAGTACGACGGTGCATCGCGGACAAACACTTCGACGAACCCCGCGTCGTGTTCCTCGAGGCGCACCGCGATCTCGTCGACCTGCCGCCCTTCGGTTCGTAATCGTGCAGCGGTCGCGGGGGCGTCGGGCACGTTGACGGCAAACGTCACGAGGCCGGGACCGCTCATCGCGGCAATGGCCGGTCGAAGGATGCCGAGGCTGCCCGCGTAGATCGACGTCGCCGCCGCCTCCCAGTCGTCGACAGTCGCGAGCTCCACGTACCGCTCGTCGTCGATGCCCCACGCCGCGTTGCTGAACCCGGGCATCGTGAGTGCGGCCTGGGTCGGCAGCGCGGCGGCGTCGTAGGCCGCGCGGGTTCTGGCGAGATCATCGGTCCAGTGGATGAGGTGATCGAAAGCGGCGCCGTGCGGCATCGGAGTCCTCTCTGGATTGTCTGCTTAGGTGACCCTAACTTGGAAGTGGCCGCGAGGGAACCCTCGACGACAGGCCCGGTTGGTCCCGCGCCCATCGATGCTGCGTTAGCGTCGGGGAGTGACGAGCGATCAGGGGAATCGGTGGAATCACAACACCCATTGCCACCGGATAGTGCTCGATGCTGTTCCGGTTCACGCACGTCGCGCCCTCGATGTGGGGGCTGGCGACGGTGCGCTGACTGCCGACCTGGTCGATATCGTTCCGGAAGTGGTCGGAATCGATTGCGATGCGGCGAGTCTCGCGAGTGCACGCGCCAAAGTGGTTGACGCTGAGTGGATTCTGGGTGATGTGATGACTTACCCGTTCGGGCGGACGTTCGACGTCGTCGCCGTCGTTGCGACTCTCCATCACCTTCCGGACGTGCGTGATGCGCTCCGTCGGCTCTCGGAGTTGACCTCGCCCGGCGGGGTTCTGGTGATCGTCGGTCTGGCGCGATCAACGCGGGTGTCGGATTTCGCAGCAGACGTAGTCGGGGTCGCACAACATCGCTGGTACTCCTGGCAGCGAGGCTATTGGCAGCACTCGGCGCCCACCACGGCGCCTCGCGAGTCGTATGCGGAGATCCGTCGGTGTGCGAGTGAGATGCTGCCGGGGATGGAGTGGACGAGGTTGCCGATGTTCCGGTACGCGCTGGTCTGGCGTAGACCCCGTACGGCTCGGTACGGCGGACTCAGCCGATGACCTTGTCGTACGCGGCGAAGCTGGACTGATACTTCGCGGGGCAGTGTGCCTTGGCCCACGCGTTCAGTTGCTTGGGGATCTCGATGATGCCATCGCCAGGATCGGCCATGGGGTCCTGCCGGAGTTTGTCGTTGAGTGCCTCGAGTTGGTCGTAGAGGGCCTTTTGGTCGGGTGGTGCTGCGGCCTCGAGGTCGCCCGCAGAGACCTCGGCGTTGGCCTTCACCTGCTCGGCGATCTCCTGCTGCTGGGCCACCTAGTTCGGATCGCTCAGATCCATCGACATAGCGCTGTTGTAGTTTTCGACCCCCTTGGCGACGTAGGAGGCATACAGGTCGCAGTAACTGCCGCCGGTGTCCTTGGCTGCGGTCTGGCCGCCACCGCCGGACCCCGATGGATCATCGCCCGACGAGCACCCGCCGACAATGAGCACCGCGGATAGTGAAATACCCAGTGACAGAGCAGATTTGCGGAGTGTTGAAACAGTGTTGTGCATGGCGTCCTTCGATTCGGTTGGTGGCGGCAGGATCGTCGGCGCGGCCCTGATGTCACAACCTTGGAGGAGGGGGCCGGACGGCACATGCGTAGTCCGCTACCCGACTTTCGGCGGACACCCTACGATTCGGCAGCGAGGAGGTCGGCCAGGCGCTGTTCGAGTTCGCTGCTGGCAGTGATGATGTCGCGGTAGTCGATGCGAAGTTCGGTCATGCCGGGGATCGCGGCGGCACCACGGAGATCGGTCGTGTCGCGGACATCGGCGGGTCCGGTGTCGGGGCGTGTGTCAGCGTCGCCGGTGGTGGGTCCGTCGCTGGTGGCATCGCGGTGTGATGGATCGGCGTCACCGCTGCTGTCGCCGATGTCGCCGATGTCGTCGGTGTCCGGGCAGGGTGGAGCCTCCGGTGATGACTGTCCGGCATCGGCGGGTGGGCCGGCTGTGTCGTCGGTGTCCGGGCAGGGTGGAGCCTCGGCTGATGACTGTCCGGCGTCTTCTGGTGGTGGGCCGTGGATCTCGGCCCGCACCTGTTGTAGGTGCCAGCGCAGGTGTCCTGGGATGTCGGGGAGTCGGTTGACGCGTTCGGGGTTGGGGGGTGCGCCGGGTGTGCTGTTCAACGTCCACCCGCAGCGTCCTTGATCCGGGCCGTCGGGGATGACCCGGGATCTCAGGTGTCCGGGTTTGGTGGGGTGATGGCGTCGGTTGTGGATGGGGCACGTCCCGAAGAGTTCGGTGATGTCGGTGTTACCACCCGCAGCCCAGTCCTGCTCGGCGTGATGCAATTCCAGATGCACCGCGGGCTGTCCGCATCCGGCGACCGAACACACGTGACCATCAGGGCGGGAAAACGCTGCCATCCGCTGTGGTCGGGCCGCCAACCGGCGGCCACGCCCGAAGAACAGGGGCATCGGCTTCGCATCGGCGAACACCGACAACCACGTGTCAGCACCACCACGATCGATCTCGGCCAACAAGTCCCGGACGGGGATGAGATGTCCGGTGGCCGTGGTAGCCAGACCCGACGCCTCCTGTAGATCGGACAGGGTCGCGGTGGCGATCACCTGGATCGGTAACCCCCGATGCGAGCGGCCGAGGAGGCGGCCGTCGAGCACGGCCTGCGCGACCGCGGTCAACGCGTCGTGGTTGCGTTGCGCCGGACTCCGATAATCCCGGGATGCAGCCTCGGACACCTTCTCCGCATCGGCTTTCTCGACCGGCCCGGTGGGTGAGTCGGGGTCATCGGGGTTGTTCATGCCTGGGGCCGCCCACGCCGCCAGGATCGTCGACAACTGCGACGCCAACAGGGGGGAGAGTCGTCCGTTGAGTTTGGCGGTGCCATCGGCGCGTTGCCGGTTGATCCACACCCCGCGTTTGCGTTGCCGATCCGCATCGTCGGTGAGTTCCCCATCCGGATCGAGGTTGGCGATCAGGCGTTGCCCCAAATCCGCCAGCTGTGCCGGAGTGTGCTCTTTAGCGTGTCGTGCCATGGTGCGCTCAGCCGCGACCTGCACATCGTGGGCGACCGCATCCGGAATCTCATCCAAGATGTCGAGCACGGTGTGGATGTGGCTGGTCCCCGCGTGGCCGGCGGCGAACGCGTCAGCCAGGGCGGGATGTTTCGGCGGTAGCGGTTCGCCGGTGGGGCTGGTGAACGTGGCTGTGGCCGCCATCTGTTCCCGCCGGCGTTGCGGGTTCACAATCCGCAGATACTGGTCGTGGAAACTGGGTTCGGACCGGTATCCCATCTCCGCGGACAGGTGGCGGTCGGAGCATTCCACCAGCTGCCGATCTCCCGCAAACGTCAGGCGGGCGATCGCCTGTTCGGTGCGGCCGGCGATCGCGACGAGTTCCTCATTGGTGCAGCCCGTCAGATCCACCACCTGCAACTCATCCACCACCGCATGCAGTTTCGCGACCAACCCACCAGCCGCAGAGGTGAAGTCGATATCGAACGGATTCACATACGCACCCGGACCAGTCGCATCCGAGTCGGAGACATCGCCAGCGTCAGGATTGTCGGGGGTGTCGCACAGAGTGGACTCTGCGCCATCGGCGTCGTCGGTGCTGTCACTCATTGCTGTCACCCCCTTCCCGGACCCGCCATCGAAACTTCGAATATACGTTCGACTATAACCTCCGAATCGGACACGCACAACCCCCAATAGCCTTCGGGATTTGGGGCCTGAGCCGCTCGGTGGTTTTCGCACGCGGCGGAAGCGTATGTTGGCGTCCATGACCAGTCACGATGGACTGTTTCGGTTCGGGATCGTTGCTCCACTTCTCTCCGATGCGTCGTCGTGGCGTGAACAGGTGAGACGCATTGCCGGACAAGGCTATTCGACGGTTCTGGTGCCCGACTTTCCGCTGACCCAGCCGGCACCCGCGGTGACGCTGGCCGTCGCCGCGACCGTGGCCGATGTGCGGGTGGGGTCATGGGTGTACGCGGCCCCGTTTCGCGCGCCGTGGTTGACGGCGTGGGAGGCGTATTCACTCACCGTGCTCACCGATGGTCGGTTCGAGATGGGGATCGGTGTCGGTCGGCCGGGGATCGAGGATGAGCTCCGTGATCGCGGCATCTCGGTCGGTTCGCCTGGGCAACGGTTGGAGATGATCCGCGAGACCGTGGACGCTCTACGCGAGCGAGACGGTGACGAACTGCGTACCCCGGTGGCGATGGCAGTGATCGGCCCGAAGGCCCGTGCGCTTGCAGCCGAGCTCGCGGACATCGTCACCTTCGCGATGACTCCGGACGAGTCGCGAGATGCGGTGGTCGCACGGGTACGCGACTTCCACACCGACCGCGTCGTCGAACTGTCTATGCACATACCGGTCGTCGGCGATGTCGTCGCGCCGCACATGGCGCCGCCCGGGATCGACACGGCGGCGTTGCGAGATTCCGATTCGCTCGCATACCTGCCGGCGGATCCGGCAGCTGCCGCCGACGAGCTTGGACGTCGACGGGAGGAGACTGGCGTGTCGTACTACGCATTCGGTGCCAACGTCGCGGATGCTTTCGCTCCGCTCGTCGCGGAATTGGCGGGGGAGTAGTACTCGGGGCTCGGCTTCTGACGTCGAATCATGCAGTATGGATTGATGATTGGGCACGTTGGTATTCACTGCGCCGACCTCGGTGCTTCAGCAGACTTCTACGACGTGGTCTTGGCCAGTCTCGGCGCGCACAGGGTCATCGATCTCGGGTTCGGGATCGGCTACGGGACGTCCATGCCTGACTTCTGGATCTACGAGCAACCTCGCGAAGGGCCGGCCACCGGGCCGAATCGCGAAGTCCATATCGCATTCGACGCGCGGGGCGCCGACGCGGTTCACGCGTTCTTCGACGCTGCTGTCTCTGCCGGTGCCACCGTGTTGCATCCGCCGCGTCAGTGGCCCGAGTATCACGAGAACTACTTCGCCGCGTTCGTCCGAGACCCAGACGGCAATAACGTTGAAGCGGTGTGTCACACGGTTCGGCCCGGTTCCGATGGCGGTTCTATGTAAGCGAGTGGGACGTCAGTCGTTGTCGGTTGCCGGGCCTTCTTCGGTCGCCCCGCCTTCGCCGGACCAGTCGCCGGACTTCTCGCCTTCGGCCGGATCGGACTGGACGTCGGACTCCGCCCCCTTCGGTCCGGTGCCGACTTCTTCGGTCTCTGGGTTGGTCTGTTCGTCGCTCATTACTTCGGTATACCCGAATCCCTTGCGACTAAACACCCCATCCAGAGTTCTCACTCTCGCTGAGCGGATCTGGTCGATCACCCAGTAGCGTCGGCACGGGTGATGGGCACCCGCCGGGGATGAGGAGGATTCGCGATGGCTGAAGTTGAGGTTGGCGTTCATTCCGAGATGCCACCCGAAGCTGCATGGAATCTCGCAGCGGATCTCCAGCGATTCGACGAGTGGATGACGATCTTCGGCGGGTGGCGTAGCGAGGTGCCGGCGCAGATAGCCGAGGGCACCCAGGTGTCGTCGCTCATCAAGGTGAAGGGATTCCGGAACACCATCCACTGGACCGTCACCGACTACGACGAGCCTCAGTCGATCACACTCGCGGGTCACGGACGCGGCGGTGTTCGGATCGGCCTGACGATGATGGTCACCCCGGTCGACGACGGCTCGCGGTTTCACCTCAACGCCGAGCTCAAAGGTGGCCTGCTCAACGGGCCCGTCGGGACTTTCGTTGCGAGAATCATGGATTCCGATGTCCGACGATCGGTCGAGAATCTCGCCGAACTCCGTTGATCTGGCAAACTTTGGCTCATTAAAAACAGTTGGTGCGCTGCGTTTTTGCCCAGTTGCCACCCCCATCGTGGCTTGTGGGCTGCCACCCGAGCGCGCAGAAGTCCGTAGCATCGGGTCATGAGTGCATATGTAACCGCCAATCCGACCACCGGAACCACTGAGCGCGAGTTCCCGACACTCCCGGACAGCGATCTGTCCGCAACTGCCGAGCGCTCCCTGGCTGCCTACGAATCCTGGCGTGCGACGCCGGTAGAAGAACGGGCGGCCGCGTTGGCTCGCACAGCTGATCTCTACGAGAAACGTGCCACCGAGCTTGCCGAGACGATCACCCGCGAGATGGGTAAGCCGATCAAACAGGCTGCCGGCGAGGTGCAGCTGTCCGCCGACATCTACCGCTGGTACGCCGACCATGGGCCTGCGCTGGTCGAAACCGAAACTCTCGATCCGCAGGGATCGCGTGAATCGATAGTCCAGACGCTGCCGATCGGTCCGCTTGTCGGCGTGATGCCCTGGAACTACCCGTACTATCAGGTCGCACGCTTTGCGGCGCCAAATCTGTTGCTGGGCAACACGATAATTCTCAAGCACGCCTCCATCTGTGCCGCGTCGTCGGCACTCATGGCCGAGATCCTGCATGAGGCGGGCGTGCCCGGGGATGCCTACATCAATGCGTACGCGAGTAGTGATCAGATCGCCGATCTGCTCGCACATCCCGCCATTCGTGGAGTGTCGCTCACCGGCAGTGAGGCCGCCGGCGCCGCAGTCGCCGCTGAGGCCGCCAAGCACCTCAAGAAGTCGGTCCTCGAACTCGGTGGCTCCGACCCATACATCCTCCTCGACAGTCCGGACATCGCGAAGGCCGCGCGGGGAGCAGCGCGTGCGCGGCTGTCCAACGCCGGGCAGGCCTGCAATTCGCCGAAGCGCTTCATCGTGCTTGACGATCTGTACGACGGGTTCGTCGAAAGCCTCGTCGCCGAGTTCGAAAAGATCTCGGTCGGAGATCCGTCCGACCCGGACAATTACGTGGGACCGCTGTCGTCGATCGACGCCCGCGACACCGTCGTCGAACAAGTCCAGAAGGCAGTGGAGCAGGGCGCGACACTCCACACCGGTGGCAGTGCGATCAACGGTGATGGTGCGTTCCTCGAGCCCGCTGTGTTAACCGACATCACCCCGGATATGGATGCGTACTCCGAGGAGATCTTCGGTCCGGTCGCCATGGTGTACCGGGCGTCGTCGATCGATGATGCCGTCCAGTTGGCCAACGACGTCGACTTCGGCCTCAGCGGCTCGGTGTGGAGCTCTGACCTCGAGCGCGCCGAGCAGGTCGCTGATCGGCTCGATGTGGGGATGGCCTACGTCAACGAGCACGGGACCACCATGCCCGGCCTGCCGTTCGGTGGAGTGAAGCGCTCCGGGTTCGGGCGGGAGCTCGGTCGCTGGGGGATGGGGGAGTTCGTGAATGTGAAGCTGAGGCGCACCTCGTCACGCTGATCCCGCCGCCTCGTCTCGACGACGATTTCGTTGGGCCCGTTGACATTTCGTCAACTGGCCAGTTCGTCCTACGCCGACATGTCGACGACGAGCCGGTTCCGACCCGCGCGTTTCGCCTGATAGAGCGCGGCGTCGGCGCGTGCCAGCAGGGTCGTGTGATCGTCGGAGGGTCGGATGTCGGTGAATCCGGCAGAGACGGTGACCGGTTGTTCGGGCGTGGCCGACGGGATGTTCGCGTCGGTGACTGCGGTGACCAGCGCCTCGGCCACGGGTTCCGCGTCCGCGACCGACGGGGTGCTGATCACTGCTGCGAACTCCTCGCCACCCAAACGGTAGACCTGAGTCGATTGCCCATCTGCCGCTGCTTCGAGAACCGTGGCGATTCGCTGCAAACATGCGTCGGCGGCCGGATGCCCGTATGTGTCGTTGTACTCCTTGAGTCGGTCGACATCGATGGTGACGAAGCCGAACAACACGACCATCGCCGGCAACATCCACCGGAAACGGATCTCGACGACGCCGAGACTCAGGATCACCGAGATCGGCATGAGGACGGTGATGATCTCGTCCACGTCCGGTCGTGGGAGGACCCGAAGCGTTGTCTGCGTGATCACGATGCCAATCACGCATGCCACCTGGATGGCACCGGATCGGTGGCGGAAACGTGGCACGGTGGAAGCCAGCAGAGCAATGAGTGCAAGCGGGGCCAAACCGGCGGCAAGGAACCACCGACTGACGGAGAGACTGTCGGCAGGCATCGGCAAGACATGTCCCGCTGCCGCCAGGACAGCGAGCACGATCACCAGCACGCCGGCCATGATGACTCGACGTGCACGGTGGCCGGATGCGTCGAAGTCCGCGATGAACTCCGGATCTCGCTCACCGAGGGCTTCGTCGAATTTGGGTACCCGTGACGGGGCGGGCGGGTAGGGAGTGACCGGGGGAGACCTGTGTCTGTGCCCTCGCGACGCTGAAACTTCCGCGGTGTCGAGACGGTCGCGCCCCGCCCGCTTGGCGTCGTACATCGCGCGATCCGCGGCGTGCAGGAGATCGTCTGGGGTGAAAGCAGGACTGACAGGAGACGACGGCGGAATCCAGGCGAGACCGGCGGATACGCTGATGGGAATCCCGCGGCGGCCGGACGGTAGCCCGAGCGCACCTATCCCAGCGCGTAGCCGCTCGGCTTCTGCCCCTGCTTCCGGTCGATCCAAGCCGGACCACACCACGACGAACTCTTCGCCTGACAAACGCGCTGCGAACGTAGGTGGATTAGCGGTTTCGGCGGTCAAGTATTCGCCGATGGTTCGAAGCGCTTCGTCTCCTGCCGCGTGACCCAGTGTGTCGTTGAGGACCTTGAACATGTCGACGTCGAGGATCGCGAGCGCAACGGCGGAGCCTTCATCGATCGTCTCCGCGATCCGGGTGTCGAAGGAACGTCGATTCGCCAGTCCGGTCAGGGAGTCCGTCGTGGAGAGTCGGTCGAGGAGACGTTCGCGTTCCCAGGTGAGCCTGGTCTGCTGTTCATGGAATCGTGCCGAGATCAGTGGAACGACGATGATCGCACCGCTCGTCAGGAGATCGAAGATCCCCGCACGGCTGTTCGGTACCGCGGTCAGCTCGATCGCGACGATCATGGCGTACCCAATGATCATGGCGGCACGAGCACCGCATACCGGATGTGGACGATCAGGAGGCTGGCCAGGAATGCGACGGGAACGATGATGGGTAGGACATCGTGCCCGCCGTTGACTGCGACGGCCCGAATGATCATCAGCCACACCACATCGATGTAGATCGACACGATGAACAACGCGGTCGACGCGCGCGGTGTGCACTGGGGCAGGCAACTGAGCAGTCTTAGGATGTTCGCGGCGAGGAGTCCGACCACCACGGACGGCCATGAATGGGACTGGTGCACGATCAGGTGACAGTGTCGGTGTCATGCCGCTGAGGCGGCTGTGTTGATGATGGTCTCGTATTCGATGGGCGTCAACCGGCCG
>NZ_JBVHVX010000023.1:0-72746 GCF_055564615.1 Agromyces sp. NPDC029043
ATCCCCAGACTCACCGCCCACACCCCGCGACCTTGCTCACCCACATCTTGTGCCCGCGAGAACCCGTTCTACGCACCGTCAATTCGGAAGAGCCCGAATACCGACGACACCATCACGGTGTTCGGATTGTCGTAAAAGCCCAGTCTCCCGAGGCCGCCGAAGAATTCATCCCAATCGACATCCCCGTCGCCGATCCGCAGATGTTGGTGCACGCGCACCGCGTTACCCGGCGGGTTCGTGATGTAACGCAGCCCGTGCGACCGGTGATGATCCATCGAATCCGCCACGTGGACAAGGCGCAGCGTATCGCCGGCAGCTGCCATGATCTCGGCCATGTTCGCACCCATGTGGAAGGTGTGGCAGGCGACGTAGACCATTCCGACGTTGGGCGAGTTGACACCACGGATGATGCGCAGCGCCTCGAGTCCGTCCTCGACGAAATCGTCGGGGTGCGGGTCGATTCGGACATCGATGCCCTCCCGCTCGAAGATCGGCACCAGGTCCTCCATCGACCGAAAGAACGCGCGCTCGGATTCCTCTGGCTTCTCCGGCCGACCCGAGAACTCGGTGTTGATCACGTTCACACCGAGGTCGACGGTGATCTGCACGACCCGCTTCCAATTGCGCACCGCGGCCTCGCGCGCGTCCTCGTCGGGTCCCGACCATCGCAGGACAGGCAGCACCGACGCGATACCGACGCCCGCGTCGTCGCATGCCGCACGGAACCTCGCGACAAGCGCGTCATCGGCACGCGGATGGTTGTAGAACGGGATGAAGTCCCGATGCGGTGTCAGTTGCAGCCACTCGTACCCGAGATCGGCGACGACGCCGGGCAGTTCGAGCAACGAATAGTCGTGATGGAACGGGGTGGGATCCAGGGCGATCTTCATGGCACGGGCCTCTCAGCGGAACGCGACGGAGCGCACGCCGCACGAACCCAGGTATTCGCGGGTGCGCTGGGCGATGGGCAGTGGATAGTCGGGTTGGCAGGGATACATGTCCTGCTCGACGATGGCGAATACGTCGACGCCGAGTTCCTCGACGGCTTCGAGTAGCGGTGGCATTTCCGGGATTCCGCGCGGCGGCTCGGTCATCGCACCGAGCCTGACGGCCTCGCCGAAGGGCAGATCCTCTGCCTCCACCTTGGCGCGGACGTCGGTGTCGACCTGCTTGAGGTGCAGGTATCCGATGCGCTCGGGATGCTTGCGAATGATGGCGATGTTGTCGCCGCCGCAGTAGCTGACGTGCCCGGTGTCGAGGCAGAGGTTGACGAATTCGGAGTCGGTGCCGTCGAGGAATCGGTAGATGTTCTCTTCGGTGTCGACGTGGCTGTCGGCGTGGGGATGGTACTGCGCCCGGACACCGTACTTCTCGTACATCGCCTTACCGAGTTCGTTCATCCCGGTCGTCTTCTTGCGCCACTGTTCTGGCGTCAACGTCCGGTCCTCGAGGACCGCACCGGTCGACGGGTCGCGCCACATCTCGGGGATGACGACGACATGCTTGCCGCCGACCGCCGCCGTCAGGCGCGCGACATCCTCGATCTGCGTCCACACCGAATCCCACGAGTCGTCCTGATGGAGTCGCTCGAAAACCGTTCCGGCAGAGAGCTTCAGGTTTCGCTCCTCAAGAGCACCCCGTAGTTCGGCCGGGTCGGTGGGCAGATATCCGTACGGGCCGAGTTCGATCCACTCGTATCCGGAGGCGGCCACCTCGTCGAGGAACCGCGTGTACGGGGTCTGCGCGGGGTCGTCGGGGAACCAGACACCCCAGGAGTCAGGGGCGGTGCCCACCAGGATTGTGCTGCTCATCGTCGAGGTCCTTTCGGGGACAAGTACTTCGGGAACTGTTGTCGGGAACTGTGTGCGGTGGTCGGGACGGTCAGGCGACGGGCGCGCCGACCGGATAGTGGATGGTCTCGAGGTGACCGGTGCTCAATGATCGGGTGGCTGCCTCGGCGATGGCCTGGGCCTTGATGCCCTCGCTCAACGTCGGCCCGATCTCACCCCGCCCGAGGTATGCGTCGACGAAATGGTCGAGCGCGCTGCGGTAGCTCTTCTCGACCCGCTCGAACCAGCCGGCGTGCATCCCGTCGGAGATGATCTGCCCGGCGTGATACCGCACCACGGCGCCACTGTGGTGTCGTCGGGCTTCGGCCATGCCGGTCGACCCGAGCACCTCGATCCGTTCGTCGTAGCCGTATCCGATCCGGCGTGCGGAGTCGATCTGCACCATGGCTCCGCCGGGCAGTCGCAGAGTGACCACCGATGTGTCGACATCGCCGAGATCATTCATCCGGGGGTCGGTGAACACCGACCCGGCCGCGAAGACCGAGACCGGTTCCAGACCCGAGATCCACCTCGCCAGATCGAAGAAGTGCACCGTCTGATCCCGCATCTGCCCACCGGAGACGGCGATATACTCCAACGGGGGCAATGCCGGTCCGCGCGTCGTCATCGTGATGAGCTCGACCGAGCCGACCTCGCCCGTGTCGACGATGCGTTTGAGTTCGGCGTAGTCGCGGTCGAATCGGCGGTTGAAGTCGACCATCGCGGTGATGCCGGTCGGCGCCACGTGCTCGACGGCGTCCACCGCCGTATCGAGATCCAGATCGATCGGCTTCTCGCAGAGCACCGCGATCCCCCGGTCCGCGGCGTGCCGCAGGTGCCCGGCGTGGGTGTCGGTCGACGACGCGATCAGCACCGCGTCGATCCGCTCCGGGTCGAGGGCATCCTCGATATCGGGCACCGCCCGCGCACCGCATGTCCGGGCGACCGACGACGCCCGCGTCGTGTCGACGTCGTAGACGACGGCGACGTCGATCTCGGGGTGCGCCGCGAGATTGGCGGCATGCACGGTGCCGATGAATCCTGCGCCGAGCAGTGCGAAGCGGATCATGCGGTGACCTCCTCGGTCGTGAGATGTGCGGAGGACACCCATGCGCCCGCGCGACGATCCGAGGCGAGGACCGCCTCGACGAACTGCACACCGATGAGGCCGTCGGTCCCGGTGGGGATCGACAGGTCACCCGGTGCCGGATCCACTGCGGTACCGACACCGTCACGACGCTCGAGGACGAGGTCGGCGAGGTCCGAGTAGAAGTTCGCGAAGGCCTCGAGGAACCCTTCGGGATGCCCGAGACCCACCCGTGTCACTCGTGTCGCGTCGGGTGACAGCCGAGACGATCCCTGGCTGAGTATCGTTGTGGTGCACTCGATGTCGCGAAGGATCAGGCGCTCGGGGTCGGCGTGCGACCACTCCACGGACCCGCCCTCGCCGAAGATCCTCAACCGCAGCCCGTGCTCGGACCCGGTCGCCGCCATACTCGCCCACATCGTGGCCGGGACGTCACCACTGAGCCTCAGTCGAACGGTGGCATTATCGGCGACGAGACGTCCGGGTACCAACGTGTCCAGCATCGCCGAGACCGCTTCCACCTCGAGCCCGGTCACGTAGCGGATCAGGTGCAGCGCATGGGTTCCCAGGTCCGCGACCACGCTCGCGTCGCCACCGACTGTCGGGTCCGTGCGCCACCGGGCGCGGGAATCGCCGTCATCCTCGACGCGCCGCGCCGCCCACCCGGAGGCATGTTCGACGACGACCATCCGGACGCCACCCAGCATCCCCTCGCGCACCCGACGCGCCGCCTCGCGAACCATGGCATACGCCGAATAGCAGTGCGGCACAGCCAGAAACGCACCGGACTCGGCCGCCACAGCGACGAGATCGGCCGCATCGGCCGAGTCGGTGGTCAGCGGCTTCTCGCATACCACCGAGATTCCCTCGGCGAGGAAGGCCCGCGCGATCCGGTGGTGGGTGTCGTTCGGGGTGGCCACCGTGACGACGTCGATCCCGTCGGCCCGCGCCGCCTCGGCTCGCGCCATCTCGGCCGCATCCCGATACACCCGATCGGCCGCGACGCCGAGTTCCGCGGCGATTTCCGCCGACGCCTCGGGAGCGCGACCGAAGATGCCCGCGACGAGGTCATAACGCCCGTCGAGGTTCATGGCGAGGCGATGCCTCGTGCCGATGTCGGCGCCGGGCCCGCCGCCGACCATGCCGGCTCGCACCCGGCGCCGTGGTGTTCGCGTCATGGTCTCCACCTCCTTTTCTGACGTCGTCGTCCGACACTGTTCACCGTCCGACGTGATCCGCGTCCCGTGTGGGACACTCATGGGACCGGTCCCACTCAGTCACTGCAGCGTACGTGACAGGGATCACGAGATCAATAGGATGGCCACCATGACCGACACCGACCGCAACGGGGCCTCGTCGAAACCGTCGACGATCCGCGACGTCGCGGCAGCCGCCGGCGTCTCCAAGTCTGTTGTCTCCCGGGTGCTGAGGGGTGAACCGAACGTCAGCGAAACCAGCCGCACGCGGGTCCGCCAAGCCATGGCGGACCTGCGCTATCAACCCAATTCCCTCGCGCGCGGATTGTCGGAGTCACGCAGCGGCACCATCGGCGTCGTCATCAACGACCTGCGCAATCCCTGGTACGTCAACCTCCTCGAAGGGCTCGCCGCCACCCTCGACGCCGTCGACATCGCTCCCCTGCTCGTCGACAGTCACCTCGATCACCGCGTCGGACGCGACACCGTGAGCACCCTGCTGTCGCGGCGGGTGGACGGCCTCATCGTCGTCGGGACCACCGATGCTCATCTCGATATCGAACGTGCCGCCGCATCGATCCCCGTTGTCCTCGCCGGAACCCTCGAACCCGATCTCGACGCCGTCGACGTCGCAGTCGACGACGACGTTGTGGGCGGCCGCCTCGCCACCGAACACCTTCTGGCACTGGGACATCGGCGGATCGCGCACCTGGAGGGCCCCGGTGAGGTGGGGCGCCTCCGACGGCAGGGTTTCGCCGACGCGATGGCTGCAGCAGGGCTCGCGCACGAGGCCGTCGTCGAGCATTCCGGGATGACCGAGGAGGGCGGCTACAACGCGGGCCGACGCATCCTCGACGCATCCCGGCCGGTCACCGCGGTGCTCGCCTTCAATGACGTCGCCGCGCTCGGCGTGATCTCTGCGGCCGACGACCGTGGCCTCCGGGTGCCCCGGGACCTGTCGGTGGTCGGATACGACGACACCTACCTCGCCGCCATCCGCCACATCTCACTGACCTCCGTGGACAACGGGAACTTCGCCATCGGGGCAACTGCTGCCAAGTTCCTGCTGCAACGGCTCGATCAGCCCGGCGCCGCGCGTCGCATCTATCGGCATCGCCCGAGTCTCACGGTGCGCCGCAGCACCGCGTCTCCGCCGCCCGGTTCCTGACGGCCGGCGCCGGACAACCGACTCCTCGCGCCATCTGACACGCCACTGACCGACGTACCCCCGCGCCGACGGGAATGTCGCGCCCGCGATCTCTCAGCAATTGATAAGGTGCGCGTCATGATGCGGCGCACATAGCGGTTTCGGGTGGCAATCGCAGCCACCACCATCGCCATGACCGTAGGGCTGGGGATCTCCGGGACCCCGCACGCGTCGGCAGCTCCGGGCGCGGCGGGACCCGCCACCCAGGTGGCCCGGCTGACCGGCCCGTTCTCCATGAACGACACCGTCGCGCGCTACGACATCGTGGGCACCGATCTCGGCGTGATGTGGGACAACGGACGCGGTGAGATCCTCACCGCCTTCGGTGACACACAGTCCTTCAACGGCTGGTCGTTGCTCTACGGCCAGCTCTACTATTGGCGGTCCAATGTCCTGTTGCGCAGTACCGATCGCAATCTCGCCGACGGCATGACCTTCACCGGGCATTCTGGTCCGCCCGGGCATGCCAAGCGGCTCCTCAAGCCCAACCTGCGGCGCGAGGTCACCCTGATCCCCACCGCGGGCGTCGCCGCCAACGGCAAGCAGTACCTCAACTTCATGTCGGTCAAACACTGGGTGGCCAACGGTATCTGGCGGACGAACTACTCCGGCCTCGCCGTCTCCTCCGACAACGGACGGAACTGGAAGGGTGTCAACGCCTTCCGGCCGAACGGTGGCGGTAACACGAAGTTCCAGATGGCGGCGTACCTGAAGGTCGGCGACACGATCTACACCTACGGCACCCCCGACGGCCGGTGGGGCGCAGTGTATCTCGCGCGGGTCGCGGCCAAGGATATCGAGAGACTCGGCGCCTACGAATACTTCTCCTACGGCAAGTGGGTACGCAACAATCCGGGTTCGGCCACGCCGGTCATGCGAGCACCCACCGGTGAACTCTCGGTCCAGTACAACGATTACCTCGGCAAGTACGTCTCACTGTCGAGCACCGACCGTGGCGCCGAGCTGCGCACCGCCGAGAACCCCTGGGGCCCTTGGACATCGGGTCAGCTCATCCTGTCCAAGGACAATCCGTACTCGGGATACGCGCCCTACATTCATCCGTGGTCGACGGGGAGCACGCTCTACTTCACGTACTCCATCTACTACGGCTATCAGGTCTAACTGTACCGACTCCCGCTCAACCGCGGCTGAGCGGAGGCACCGGTCAGCTGCCGAGCATGTGCTTCATCTGTGCGATCTCCGCGGTCTGTGAGGCCTTGATCTGCTCGGCCATCTCCTTCGACGACGGATCCGAGCCGCTGGCGATCTCTTCGTTGGCCATCGCCACCGCGCCCTCGTGATGAGCGATCATGCCCTCAAGCCAGAGCCGATCGAACTCGGCACCGGAGGCATTCTCCATCGCCGTCATCTGCTCCTCGGTCATCATGCCGGGCATGCCGCCGTGTCCGCCGTGCCCCATGGTCATGGAGTCCTCGGCGGGCACCTCCACACCCCATCCGGACAACCTCGCCGACATCGCGTCGATCTCGGGCTGCTGCGCCGACTTTATCTGCGCCGCAAGGGCTTGCAATTCGGCGTTGGTGGTGCGGGTGGGCACCAGATCGGCCATCACGACGGCCTGACGATGATGCGGGATCATCATCTGGTTGAACTCGACGTCGGCCTCGTTGTGCGCGCCCGCCACCGCCGACGACGACGCGCCGGCGTGCTCCGACGACGCGCCGTCGTGCATGTGGGAGTGGCTCGTCTCGGTGGCCGACGCGGTGGATGGCTGTTCATCCGGGGAGCATCCGACCAACGCAACCGTGGCAAGTCCGGCGCTCACGATAGCTGCGGCGAGGGATGTCGAACGTGGAGTCATACTCCCGAGCCTAGTCCACCCGGTCCGTGTCCGACTCGCCCGTGTCGGTCTCCGCCGACACCTCCGCCCGTTCTGCCTCCTCCGCTGCGCGTCGTCGCGCTCGCGGTATCAGCCACCGTCGATCCACCACCTGATAGACGACGATCACGGCGGCGGCCAGCGCCCACCCGAGCAGGATGTCGAAGACGTAATGCTCGGCGGTGTAGACGAGGGTGAACGCCATCGCGAAGGCGTACCCCAGGAAGAGCGTTCTACCCAACGCCTTGACCCGCGGCCACATGAACAGCGCGAGCAGCATCGTCAGGCCGGCATGCAGCGACGGGATGGCCGCCACGAGATTCGCCTTGGTCTGACCGAGTTGCAGGAGGTTCGACGCGACATGGATGTTGAGCACCTCCCAGCCGCGCGCCGAGATCCGCTCCACGTAGGGCGCCGCGCCCTCATGCGTCGGGGTGACCGGCCCGAGCAGTCCGCCGCCCGGCTCGGGTGAGACCGCATACATGCAGGCCGGGTCACGGGGATATTCGGCGACCTCGGCCGCGGTGCACTTTGCCGCCGCCCACGGCGGCGCCGCGGGCAGGAGCGTGTAGCCGATCAGGGCGAGGAAGGTGGTGGCCACGAAACAGGCCGCGTATCGACGCCACGCGGCGCGGTCGCGTAGCCACAGCACCGCGGCGGCCGCATACGGCACGACGAAGTACGACATGTAGACGAAACTGGTGATGATCTCCCACCAGGGCGCCTCGACCTGCTTGAGGTGGCTCTGCAGCCACACCGTCGGATTCACCCCGAACAACCAGTGATCGACGTCGACGGCGAGGTGCCAGTGCGTCGGGAAGTCCATCACCCGCGCGACGTCGCGCGTCCAGTCGTAGAGCAGCAGGATCAGCGCGAACGGCAGCCAGTCGATGAGGACGGTGATCGCCTTGCGCCGCCCGATGGTCGCCGCGAACATGCCCAGGCAGAGCAGCACGAGCAGGCGGGTCCGGTCGAAGGCCAGGCCGTGGACGGAGAACTCGTAGACCATGAACGCCAGCCAGGCGAGGATCGCGATCCGACGCACCGGCGTCAGGTCGCGGCGTCGTTCGGGGTGCGGCTCGAGTTCCGCGGCGGCGCCCAGGTCGGCCCACACCGGCTCCACCCCGCGCGGCTGTGCCGTTTTCGCCACGTCCGACTCGTCAACACTCACGTGTTCTATGCCCCTGCCGCCATGCCCGACGTCTTCGGGACGAAGGTCACCTTCCGTTAGCCTAATGATCCTTTGCCGTTCAGGGTTCGTTTGGCGCGCGAATCAGCCGCGATCGAGCGTGCAGCGCCCTGATCGCGGGGGTGCCGATCACCGTCGACGCCGAGCTCAATTAGCTTTGAGAGCATGCGTATCGGAGCACACCTTCGCGAGGACGACGACCCGTTGGGCACCGCCGAGGACCTCGGCATCGACGTGTTCCAGATGTTCGTCACCGATCCGCAGAAGTGGAACAAGCCGGTCCCGCATCCGCAGGCCGCGCAGATCCGCGAGTCGCCGATCGACGTCGTCGTGCACTCCAGCTACCAGATCAACGTGGCGAGCCTCAACAACCGGCTCCGCATGCCCTCGCGGAAGGCGGTTGAGCAGCAGGCCGCCGCGGCCGCCGAACTCGGGGCCTTCGGACTCGTCGTGCACGGCGGTCACCTCCGCGACGGCGAGGACACCGCCGAGGGATTCCTCAACTGGCGCAAGCTCTTCGACCGTCAGGTGGACAAGGGCGGATTCGGCGTGCCGATCCTGATCGAGAACACCGCCGGTGGCGATCACGCGATGGCCCGCACGCTCGAGGCCATCGATCGCCTGTGGGATGCCGTCGGCGATTTCGATCAGGCCGGGTTCTGCCTGGACACCTGCCACGCCTGGGCGGGCGGCGAGGATCTGGTGGATCTCGTCGAGCGCGTCCGCGCCATCACCGGCCGGATCGACCTGGTGCATCTGAACAACTCGCGCGACGAGTTCGATTCCGGACGCGATCGCCACGCGAATCTGGCCGACGGTCACATCGATCCGGAGGTGTTGCTGGGCGTCATCACCGCGGCTGACGCTCCTGTCGTCCTGGAGACTCCGGCCGAGGGCATTCCCGCTGATCTGGAGTATCTCCGCTCCCATAGGTAACTCCGACGCCGCAGATCACCGGCCGCTTGCAAAAGTTAGCGCCATCACAGGGGTACGGGTTGTCCGCCCCCCTCAACTCGGAGTATTGTGGGGTTACCGGTGAGTAACTTATGCCCTCGCCACGCGGTTTCAAGCCCACCACACCTCACATCAGGACCAGAAAAGGAACCCTCATGGGCCACTACAAGAGCAACATGCGTGACCTTCAGTTCAACCTCTTCGAGCTCTATCAGCTCGACAAGGTGCTCGAGGAGGGCGATTTCGGGGATCTCGATCACGAGACCGCTGTGGACATGCTCCGTGAGGTCAAGTCGTTGGCCGAGGGCGTCATTGCCGACTCGTTCACCGACGCCGATCGCAATCCGCCGGTCTTCGATCCCGAGACCCACTCGGTCACCATCCCCGAAGGCTTCAAGAAGTCCTACAACGCCCTCATCGAGGGCGGCTGGGACAAGATCGGCCTCGCCGAGGAACTCGGCGGCCTACCCGCACCGCGATCGCTGTACTGGGCCATCGGCGAGATGATCCTGGGCGCCAACCCGCCGGTCTTCATGTACGCCGCGGGCTCCGGTTTCGCCAACATCTTCTTCGACAACGGCACCGAGGAGCAGAAGAAGTGGGCCGCCATCTGTTCCGAGCGCGGCTGGGGCGCCACCATGGTCCTCACCGAGCCCGACGCCGGCTCCGATGTTGGCGCCGGCCGCACGAAGGCCGTGCAGCAGGAGGACGGCTCCTGGCACATCGACGGCGTGAAGCGCTTCATCACCTCGGCCGATCAGGACATGACCGAGAACATCTTCCACCTCGTGCTCGCGCGTCCCGAGGGTGCCGGACCGGGCACCAAGGGGCTCTCGCTGTTCTTCGTACCGAAGTTCCACTTCGATCCCGAGACCGGTGAACTCGGCGAGCGTAACGGCGCCTTCGTCACCAACGTCGAGCACAAGATGGGCATCAAGGCCTCGGCCACCTGCGAGGTCACCTTCGGCCAGCATGGTGTTCCGGCCAAGGGCTGGCTCGTGGGCGAGGTCCACAAGGGCATCGCGCAGATGTTCGATGTCATCGAGCACGCTCGAATGATGGTGGGCACCAAGGCGATCTCCACGCTGTCGACCGGTTACCTGAACGCTCTGGACTACGCCAAGGAGCGCGTGCAGGGCGCCGATCTGACCCAGATGACCGACAAGGCCGCTCCGCGCGTCACCATCACCCATCACCCGGATGTGCGTCGCTCGCTGCTGACCCAGAAGGCCTACGCCGAGGGTCTGCGCGCCGTGTACCTCTACACCGCGTCGCATCAGGACGCCGCCGCCGCGAAGATCGTCTCCGGCGCCGATCCCGAGATGGCCCACCGCGTCAACGATCTGCTGCTGCCGATCGTCAAGGGCGTCGGCTCCGAGCGGGCCTACGCGAACCTCGGCCACGAGTCGCTGCAGACCCTCGGTGGTTCCGGCTTCCTGCAGGACTACCCGATCGAGCAGTACATCCGTGACTCCAAGATCGACTCGCTCTACGAGGGCACCACAGCGATCCAGGCGCAGGACTTCTTCTTCCGCAAGATCATCCGCGACAAGGGCCAGGCACTCGCGCACGTCGCCGGCCAGATCCAGTCCTTCATCGACTCGGAGGCCGGCAACGGACGCCTCAAGGCCGAGCGCGCCCTGCTGAAGACGGCCCTCGAGGACGTTCAGGGCATGGCAGCCTCGCTGACCGGCTTCCTCATGTCCGCTCAGGAAGATGCCACCCAGCTCTATAAGGTCGGCACCGGCTCGGTGCGCTTCCTGATGAGCGTCGGCGATCTTCTCATCGGCTGGCTGCTGCTGCGTCAGGCGGAGATCGCGATCGCCAAGCTCGACGAGGGCGCCACCGGCGACGACAAGGCCTTCTACGAGGGCAAGGTCGCCGTGGCCAGCTTCTTCGCCAAGAACATGCTGCCGCTGCTCACCTCCATCCGCGTCACCGTCGAGAACGTCGACAACGACATCATGGAGCTCGACGAGGCTGCCTTCTGATCTGAGGCGCCAGCCAGACACGACAGAATCCCCCGAATCTGTCGGATCCGCCGGTAATTACCGGTGAATCTGACAGATTCGGGGGATTCTGTCGTCTCGGGTGTGAGGCCTACTTCGGAGGCATCCGGATGCCGCCGTCCACGCGGACGACCTCGGCGTTCATGTACGAGTTGGTGACGAGTTCGACGACCATCGAGGCCAGCTCATCGGCCACGCCGAGACGCTTCGGGAAGAGCACGTTCTTGCCCAGGTTGGCCTTGAACGCCTCCGAATCGGGACCCTCGCCATAGATCGGGGTGTCGATGAGACCCGGTGCGACGGTGTTGACGCGGATGCCCACCGCCGACAGGTCGCGCGCGACCGGCAGGGTCATGCCGACGACGCCACCCTTCGACGACGAGTACGACGCCTGGCCGATCTGGCCGTCGAAGGCGGCGACGCTGGCCATGTTGACTATGGCACCGCGCTCTCCCGACTCGAGCGGCTCGGTGCGGCTGATCGCGGTGGCGGCGAGGCGGATCGCGTCGAAGGTACCGATCAGGTTGATCGCGATGACCTTCTTGTAGGCGTCCAGGTTGTGCGCCGAGGCGAACTCCCCGTCCTTGCCGATGGTGCGTTGCGCCCAGCCGATGCCGGCCGAGTTCACCAGCACGCGCAGCGGGCCGAGTTCACCTGCCTTGTTGACGGCGGCCTCGATCTGATCGGTCTGCGTGACGTCGACTTTGACGAATGCACCGCCGACCTCCTTGGCCAACGCCTCGCCGGCCTCGGCGTTCAGGTCGGCGACGACGACCTTGGCACCCTTGGCCGCCAGCTGGCGGACCGACGCCGCGCCGATACCCGACGCACCGCCCGTGACAATTGCACTAGCTCCATTGATATCCACGAGGGCAGATTATCCCTCTCCTGTGACCGGGCATACACCCGGGTTGGAACTCGGGACTCGATTTGTGTCAGCCATGCGTGCACGAGCACGAGCACAGTCCCGGTTCCGTGGTCGTGGCAGTTCCTGAAGGACGGCTGACGCACGGGTTGCGCCGGTTACGTTCGATCTGACTTCTCCGCGCGATCACCAGCGCGCGGATCGCATCGTCGGAGAGGGGCGCATCCGGCTGGAAGCGGATGGTTCCCTTGGCGGTGTCGACGCCGTCGAGCAGACCCCGGGCCGCGACGTCGTCGATCGCCGCGGGACTGAACGGGTACACGCCGATGTGCTTCTTCGCCCGCATCACCGAGAGCAGCGGTTTGCCGCGGTAGACGAGCGCGGGCATGCCGTAACCCTTGCCCTGTTCGGTGTCGGCCACCTCGGTGCGCGCCACGTCGTAGACGTGACCGATCAGCGAGGCGTCGTCGGCGTCGAGGTCGGCAAGGTAATCATCGATGGTGCCCACCCGCGAATCATCGCAGAATCAGCGGCATCGCACGATGGGCTCGGGATCATATTTGACGGTGCGGGTGTGGCGGCTGATCTCCGCCCCGGTCCGGGCTTCGGTGATGATCCGGGTGTTGGAGGTGGTGAATCCGCGGGACCCGCTACTCGGGATGCAGTTCTCCCTGCCGGACAGGTCCAGGGTGTCGGGCGAGGTGTAGGCGAATCGGTCACCCGTGATCGATTGCACGTCAACAGCTTTCGTGCTCCACATGCGTACGGTCACATCGCTCGACGACCATCCGGTCTCGATCAGGATCCCGTGATCGGTGTTGTTACGGAACTTCAGATCGATGGCACCCTCGAACACCGTGGCCTCCCGCGCCTCGGGGTATCGCGAGATGTAATAGCTGTGCTCGGTGTGCTCGACATCCTCAAGCCCGGCGAAGTAGGCGGCGTTGTAGAGGGTCGTCGCGAATTGGGAGATGCCGCCGCCGACGGCCTTGTCGGCGTGGCCGTGATCGATGATCGTCGACGTCACATAGCCCTGCGCGGTGCCGCGCGGACCGGTGTACCCGTTGAGCGAGAACGTTTCTCCGGGGAGGATCAACGCGCCGTCGACCTCCTGCGCGACGAGCCGGATGTTCTCCCCGGACGCACTCGAGAAGCCGCCGGTGCTGTAATCGCTGACGACCTCGGTGACGCCGAGCTTGCGGGCGGCGGCGGTGGTCAGCTTCGGACGGAGGACGTCGTACTCGACGTCGACGGTGCGATCGGCGGCGGTGCCGGTGGCGACCTTCGCGGTTTCCGACAGGGTGTCGTCCCACTTGATGCGTGCGCCGTCGGCCGACGGCACGACCTTTGGTGACCCGCTCGACAGGGAGAAGCGCGCGCTGACGGGCTTCTTCTCGGTTTTCGCCAGTCGCGGGCCGAGGATCGCGACCGCGGCCTTGCGGTCGATGGCAGGGACGAGCCCGCCCTTGCCGTCGGGTCCGAAGGTGAGGACCGAACCGAGTTCGGCGGTGGTGAGCCGCGCGGTGACGCCGTCGGAGCCGTTCATCGCGATGTCACCGCCCATGGCACGGGCCGCGGGGCCGTTGACCGTCTCGGCGACGACATCCGCGCTGACGGTGGGCTGGAACGGTTCCATCGGGAGTTCGACGGGTTGTGCGCGTAGCCAGTCCGCGGCGAGTACCTGGCTCGCATCATCCCGCGCGATCCGGAGACCCGCGGCGGGTAGATCCCCGATCGGCACGCTGTCGGTGAAGTGCACTGCGCCCTCGACGGCGGCCTTCTCGAGCGTGGAGCGTCGGGCGTCGAGTGCTTCGTCGTACCGGGCGCGGTCGACGGTCACCGCGGGTGCGACGACCCGGTCGCCGCCGAAGATCGCGCGCACCCGTTCGATCGGATCGCGCGGCTGCTCCATGAGCCGGTCGAGGGTCGCATCGGCGTCGTAGGTGAGGCCGAGATCGGCCGGATCGATCTGTGCGCGACCCGACGACGTGACAAGTGTCACAGGATTCTTCGCACGAGATTCGAGATCGTTGACGAGCGTGCGGGCCTGGGTCGGGGTGAGATTCCCCGCGTCGATCCCCGCGACCGTTGCGCCGCGTGCTGTCTTGCCGTGCCCGAGGACCAGATCCCCGGCCAGGATGAGCGCTCCGAAGGCGAGCAGCGCCACCACGACGCGTGCCGCGATGCGGCCGGTCAGAAGCTTGCTCACGAGGTCACTTTTCTCCCACCCGGACGCTCGCCGGGTGCAGCGATGGCACTGCGGTCACCCCCATGGACCGCCGCCGGGTGATCGTCGAGACGGTCACCCCAGATGCAGGCGCTCCGACCAAGCTGCCGGGTCGGGGGTCTGGCAGCTCGGTCGGAGCTAACTGCTATATCTACGCTACTTCCGCCGGTGTTACACCCCTAGAGGGTGAATTTCGCGAATTTTCTTTGCGGAAATCCGGCAGAACTGACCGGTCGGTCAGGTAAACCCACAGCGAATTCAGCCTTCGATGATCGCGGTCACACCCTGGCCGCCGGCGGCACAGATCGAGACCAGCGCCCGTCCCCCGCCGTTCTCCTTGATGAGCTTCGCGGCCTGCGCCACGACGCGACCGCCGGTGGCGGCGAAGGGGTGACCCGCGGCCAACGACGACCCGTTGACGTTGAGCTTGCTGCGATCGATCGAGCCGAGTGCCTTGTCCAGGCCGAGTCGCTGCGTGCAGTACTCCTCGGACTCCCACGCCTTCAGCGTGGAGAGCACGACCGAGGCGAACGCCTCGTGGATCTCGTAGAAGTCGAAGTCCTGCAGGGTGAGGCCGTTACGGGCGAGCAGGCGCGGAACCGCGTAGGTGGGCGCCATCAGCAGGCCGTCGGGTCCGTTGACGTAATCCACCGCGGCGGTCTCGCTGTCCACGAAGTAGGCCAGCACGGGCAGGCCCTTCTCCTCGGCCCACTCGTCGCTGGACAGCAGCACCGTCGACGCGCCGTCGGTCAGCGGTGTCGAGTTGCCCGCGGTCATCGTGGCGTCGCCCAGCGAGACACCGAAGACCGGCTTGAGCTTGGCGAGCTTCTCCGCCGACGAATCCGGACGCAGGTTCTCGTCGCGGGTCAGGCCGAGGTACGGGGTGATCAGGTCGTCGAAGAAGCCCTCGGTGTACGCGCGCGCCATGTTGACGTGGCTGGCCGCGGCGAGCGCGTCCTGATCGGCGCGGGAGATGCCGAACTCCTTGGCGGTGATGGCGGCGTGCTCACCCATCGACATGCCGGTGCGCGGCTCGCCGTTTCGCGGGATCTCGATGCCGAGGGTCGGGAGGAGCTTGGCGGCGTTGAGCAGCTGATCGACGGTGCTGCGCGACCGGTTCACCTCGAGCATCTGCCGACGCATCGCCTCCGAGACGCCGATCGGGGCGTCGGAGGTGGTGTCGACACCGCCGCCGACGGCTACCTCATAGCGGCCTGACGCGATGCCGTCGGCGACCGCGGTGATCGCCTGCAGACCGGTGCCGCAGGCCTGCTGGATGTCGAAGGCAGGGGTGTAGGGCGAGAGTGCCGAACCGAGCACACACTCACGGATGAGATTGAAGTCACGCGAATGCTTGAGCACCGCGCCGCCGGCGACCATCCCGAGCTGTTCACCCTGCAGATTGAACCGGCTCACCAGCCCGTCGAGCGCGGCGGTGAACATGTCTTGGTTGGATGCCTTGGCGTAGGACTTGTCCTGGCGGGCGAACGGAATACGGTTACCGCCGACGATTGCCACCGGACGCAGACTGCGCGCCTTGGGTTTCTGAGCCACTTCGATCTCCCGGGGGGTGTTGTTCGAATACCTATAGCGTATTCTTACTCGGGAGTAAGTTCGTTGTCGAACGGCATCGGAGTGACGGCAGTCGCACGTCCCCGCGCAGTGTCCTCGCACAACGTCACCACTACCGACGAGTCCGACTCATCACAACCAAGGAGATCCACTGTGGCCGCCAACGGAAACCCGGGCCTGTACTCGACCTTCGTCCACTCCGCACCCGGTGCGTTCATCGCCAAGCAGGCCGGCCTCCCGGTGCCGCCGCCGCTGCGTCGCTACAAGGCCTCCGAGCCCGCGCTGCCCGGTCCGGTGCTGCTCGGCGGAGAGGGACGGCTGATCGAGCCACTGCGCGAGATGCTCTCCACGCCGGATTACGACGTCATCGAGAACGCGACCAGCGGTCGGTCCGCCGACAAGTACGGCGCACTCGTCTTCGACGCCACCGGCATCACCTCGGCTGCCGAGCTGAGCCAGCTCTTCGAGTTCTTCGGTCCGCAGATGCGGTCGCTGGCGCCGTGTGCCCGCCTGCTCGTCATCGGCACGACCCCCGAACTGATCACCGACCCCGACGAGCACATCGCCCAGCGTGCGCTCGAGGGCTTCACCCGCTCGGTCGGCAAGGAACTCCTCAAGGGCGCCACCGTCCAGCTCGTCTACGTCGCCCCCGACGCCACGACCGGGCTCTCCGGACTGGAGTCCACCGTGCGTTTCGTGCTCTCGGCCAAGTCGGCCTTCGTCGACGCCCAGGTCATCCGCGTCGGTGCCGCCGACGCCACCGCCCCGGCCAGCTGGGACAAGCCCCTCGAGGGCAAGGTCGCCGTGGTCACCGGCGCGGCCCGCGGTATCGGCGCGACCATCGCCGAGGTCCTGGCCCGCGATGGCGCCCACGTCATCGCCGCCGACGTCCCGCAGGCCGGTGAGGCCCTGAGCGAGACGGCCAACAAGATCAAGGGCACCGCGTTCCCGCTCGACGTCACCGCCGAGGACGCCGGCGCCAAGCTCGCCGAGCACGTCCTCGAGCGCCACGGGGGCCTCGACATCATCGTCAACAACGCCGGCATCACCCGGGACAAGCTGCTCGCCAACATGGACGCCGCCCGCTGGGGTGCGGTCATGGCCGTCAATCTCATCGCCCCGCAGAAGCTGGTCGACGATCTGCTCGCCAAGGGTGCGCTGCGTGAGGGTGGCGCCGTCGTCGACGTGTCGTCGATCGCCGGTATCGCGGGTAACCGCGGCCAGACCAACTACGGCGCCTCCAAGGCCGGCGTCATCGGCCTCGTGGACAGCTACGCGCCGATCCTCGCCGAGAAGGGCATCACCATCAACGCGGTGGCGCCGGGCTTCATCGAGACCAAGATGACCGCGGCCATCCCGCTTGCCACGCGCGAGGCGGGTCGACTGATGAGCTCACTGCAGCAGGGCGGTCAGACCGTCGACGTCGCCGAGGCAGTGGCGTACTTCGCCAACCCGGCGTCGAGTTCGGTGACCGGCAACGTGGTCCGCGTGTGCGGCCAGGGCTTCCTGGGCGCGTGATGAGCAAGACGATCACACTCTCCGGTCCGCCGAGCACCGCCGATCTGTACTCCCGCGCGGTGACGGCGATGCTCCCGGTCATCGGCAAGTCGGGTCCGGTCCGCGCCGACGCCGTCCTGCCCGACACCGCACTGCGTCTCGAGGACGTCCGGGTCGATTCGGCTGCGCTGCAGGCATATTGCCGCGCAACGGGTCAGAAGTTCGGCGCGATCCTGCCGATCACCTATCCGTTCGTGTTGCAGTTCCCGCTCGCCATGAAGGTGATGGTCGATCCGGCCTTCCCGTTCGGTGCGGTCGGTTCGGTACATGTCGAGAACACGATCCGTCGGGTGCGCCCGATCGGCGTCGACGAACCGCTCACCATCACCACCCACGCCGAGAACCTGCGCGAACACCGCAAGGGGCTGCTCATCGACATGATCTCCGAGATCCGCGTCGGCACCGAGTTGGTGACCGAGCAGACGGCGACGTTCCTGCGTCAGCAGCGGACCAGCCTGTCCGACGAGCCGCGCGGACCGGAACCGAAGTCGACGACCCCACCCCCGCCGGACGCGGTGCTCTCTGTCGATCTCGGCAGGATTCGTGAGTACGCGGGCGCATCCGGTGACCGCAACCCGATCCACATGGGCAACCTGCCGGCCAAGGCGTTCGGCTTCCCGAAGGCGATCGCCCACGGAATGTGGAGTGCCGCAGCGGCTATCGCGAATGTGGAGGCACAGCTGGCCGACGACGTCACCTACGCGGTGCGGTTCGGCAAGCCGATTCTGCTGCCCGCCAAGCTGAATCTGTACACCACGAAGGTCGACGGCGCCGGCAACTACGACATCTCGATCCTGAACCGCCGCAAGGGATATCCGCACCTCACGGCCACGGTCCGAAGCAACTGAGCGGACACGCGGGCACACGCGGGCGGCGGCAGAGCCGACGCCAACACCACTAGCTACCGACACCCTTCAAACCGCGCCAGGTGATGCCGACGAGGAGGTCGGTCGCGCGATCGAGGTCGACGTCGCCCTCGGTGATGCGGTCGGCGACGGCCTCGCAGGCTCCGACGAGGGCGACGGCGGTGAGTTCGAAGTCGAGATCGCCGGCGCCTTCGACGGTGGTGCCCGCGCGGATCAGTTCGGTGACCATCTCGGTGACGCGGTGACGACTCTCGTTGACGGTGGTCGCGAACCCGGCGGTACCCATCGCCACCCGGTAGAGCACGCGCCACGACTGGCGGTGCTCGTGGACGAAGCGCAAGAATTCCTTGATGACGGTGCGCGCCTGTTCCCGCTGGGAGAGGTTCGGGTCGAAGCCGACACTCATCGCCTCGATGAAGTGGCCCGCCTCGCGGCTGAGGCAGGCGCTGAAGAGTTCCTCTTTGGAGCCGTAGTAGAGGTAGAGCATCGGCTTGCTGATCTCGGCCTCGGCGGCGATGGAGTCCATCGAGGCCTCGCGGAAACCGTGCTCGGAGAACACCTTGACCGCGGCGTCGAGCATCTGCTGTTCACGCACCGCCCGTGGCAGCCGCTTCGTCCCGCCGGCCATATCTCCCGACCCTCCTCATCCGTATAGATCCCATCCAACTTACCAGTCAGTAAGGTAGAGCGCTCAACAGGTCACGAGACCTTTCGCGCGCAGAATCCGAACGACGGAGCGATTCACCCGATCGCGGGTCAGTCGATTATGGGCCACCGCGCTCTCCATCGCATCCAGGACCGAACTCACCTGATCGGTGGTGATCCACAGGGCGATGTCCGCGCCGGCCCGAATCGACATCACCGCTGCCTCCTCGATGGGGTACTTCGCACTGATCGCGGCCATGCTCGACAGGTCGTCGGAGAAGACGACGCCGTTGAACGGTGGGCCGTCGTATCCGCGGCCGGTCCGGAGCATCCCGATGGCCCGGGCACTGAGGCTCGCCGGCAGGTCACCGGTCAGTCCCGGCACCTGCAGATGCCCCACCATCACACCGGCGGTCCCCGGGTCGGCCAGCAGTTCGCGGAACGGCACCAGATCGCTGTCCTGCATCTGATCCAGCGGCGGCGTCTGCACCGATCCGGTGTGCGAGTCGCCCGAGCCGTGTCCGTGCCCGGGAAAGTGCTTGTAGACGGGCATGATCCCCGCATCCTCGAGACCCGCAGCAAAGGCGCCGCCGTACGCGGTCACCGTCGCCGGATCGTCGGAGAAGGAGCGATCGCCGATGACCTCGTCGGCGGACTCGTCGCTCACGTCGATCACCGGTGCGAAGTCGACGGTCACGCCCAGGCGCTTGAGTTGCCGACCGATCCCGGCGGCGATCTCGCGGACCTGCTCGGGTGTCCTGCTCGCGGCCAGCTCACGGGCAGCGGCGCTGTCGATACCCAGTGACGACAGTCGCGACACCCGGCCGCCCTCCTGATCGACGGTCACCATCAGCGGCGTCTTCGCGGATTTCGAGATCCGCGCCGCGGCACCGCTGGTCAGAATCGATTTGTCGGTCCAGCTGCCGACGAAGATGCCGCCGATCTCCTCGCGCTGCACGACCTGCTCGGCGTCGGCGGTACCCGTCACGCCGACGGCGATCAGCTGCGCCAGCTTCTCCCGCAGGGTCATCGCGTTGAGCAGGTTCGCGCCGCATCCGGCGGCGACCGCGGGCGCGCTCGACGACGGTGCCGCACTAGACGACGGCGAATAGACCGAACTCGACGTCGTCGACGAGGTCGACCCGGACGGGGCGTCGTCGGTCGTGGCACACGCTCCGAGCGTGAGGACCCCGACGACGGCGACCGTCAGCAGAACACGAACGGAACGGAAACCACGACTCCGAGATGAGCGCATCCCCCGAGTCTGGCATGTACCCTTGGGCAATGGACGCGGAGACCTTCTCCACTGCTCCGAACGGCACCGATACTGCTCATGGCACCGCCCATGACCCGGCGCCGAACATCTTGATGGTCGCCTACGACGGCTCCCCCAACGCCGATCGCGCCATCCGCTACGCCGCCCGGTTCCTGAAAGCCGGGACGACCCATATCGTCACCGCCTGGCAGCCCGGTGGACTCGAGCCCGCGCGCCTGTCGTCCCTGTCCGGCGGCATGCAGCCCTACATCGACAACAGCCTCGACGTCGGCGTGGATCAGGCCCTCGAGCAGGAGGCGACCACGATCAACTCGCGTGGCGTCGAGATCGCCCGCGAGGCCGGGCTCGATGCGCGGGGCAGCCTCGTCGAGGTCGAGTCGACGGTGTGGGGTGCCCTGGTCGCGGCCGCCGACGCGTTGAAGGTCGACCTGCTGGTCACCGGAACCCGCGGCAGCACCGGCCTCAAGGCCCTGCTGCGCTCCAGCGTCGCCGAGCGCGTCCTCAAGCACTGCCAGCGACCGGTCTTCATCGTCCCGTCGCGCTGCGAGCAGCAACCGCCGGTCACCCTCTGAGTATCTCGGGGCTCCTCACGTCCACGGGCTCCGCGCAATGGTAGGTTCGTCGCCATGCGCAACAACCGCACCAACCGTCTCCTCGCCGGGGCCATCGCCGGCGTCGCCGGACTCCTCATCGGCGGAGCCGCGGTCATCGGTGCATTCTTCGCCACCGCGGAGACCAGTCCGTCCACGGATCTGAACAGCTTCAACCCGAACAGCGGATTCGTCCAGGGTTCGGTGGACTACGGCACCCGTGGAGCCGACGACAACAACTGATCGGTCCGCGAGCCCCGGGTTTACCGGCCACCGACCGCTCTCCCGGCGCGGTGTCGTCATCGCGACACTTGTCGCCCTCGTTCTCTCGTTTCTGCAGTCGCCGGGCCTCGTCGCCGCCGACACGAAACTCGATCTGACCGCCAACCCGCTCGGATTCCTCGCGCGCGCCGCCCACCTGTGGACGCCCGTCGCCCCGATGGGGCAGGTGCAGAATCAGGCCTACGGGTACTTCTTTCCGCACGGCGCCTTCTTCGCGCTCGGCGAGATGGCCCATCTACCGCCGTGGGTGACGCAGCGGCTGTGGTGGGCGCTGCTGCTCGTCGTCGGCTTCGTCGGTCTGGTGCGCCTCGCCGAGGCGATGCGCATCGGTTCGCCTGCCTCCCGGATCATCGCCGCGGCGATCTTCGTGCTGAGTCCGCGCGTGCTGACCACGATGGGGTCCATCTCGTCGGAAACACTGCCGATGATGCTGGCCCCGTGGGTGCTGCTGCCCGTCGTGCGGGCACTCTCGCCGGTGCCCGACCCCGACCCCGACGCCGCTCCGGCAGCACCGGCGAAGCCCCTGTGGCGCAACGCCTTCCTGTCCGCGGCCGCCGTCGCCCTGATGGGTGCGGTCAACGCCGTCGCGACCGTCGCCGCCGTCGGGGTGGCGGTGCTGTGGTGGGCGATGCATCTGCGTGCCGGCCGGACGTGGCGTTTCGGCGGATGGTGGGCGCTGGGCCTCGCGATGGCGTGCGCCTGGTGGATCGCGCCACTGCTCATCCTGTCCCGGGTCTCCCCACCCTTCCTCGACTTCATCGAATCGTCTCGGGTCACCACACAGTGGACGTCGTTGACGGAGGTGTTGCGCGGCACGAGTTCGTGGACGCCGTTCGTCTCCCCCGAACGCGTCGCGGGCGCCGTGCTCGTGACGCAGCCCGCGGCGGTGCTGGCGACGGGCGTGCTGGTGGCGGCCGGTCTCGCGGGACTGGCGATGCGGCACATGCCGTTTCGCGGGCGGCTGATCACCGTTCTCGTCGTCGGCCTGGTCATCATGTGTGTCGGCTACGCCGGGGCGCTCGGCTCCCCCATCGCCGAGCACGTCCGTGTCTTCCTCGACGGCGCGGGCGCACCCCTGCGCAACATCCACAAGTTCGAGCCGTTCATCCGCATCCCCGCCGTCCTCGGTGTCGCGCATCTGCTGGCGCGGGTGCCACTGCCACCGACCGTCCCGATCCGTGAGTCGCTCGCCGCCTTCGCACATCCCCAGCGCTCGCGGCCGGTGGCGGCGGCCATCGTCGTGCTCGTCGCCATCGTCGGGGCAGGCTCGCTGATGTGGACGGGTCAGCTCACTCCCGCCGACAGCTACCGCGACATCCCCGGGTACTGGAAGCAGACCGCCGACTGGCTCGCCGCCCAGGACGAGAACCCCGACAGACCGGCGGGACGCACGCTGGTCGTCCCGGGCGCACCGTTCGCCGATCAGCTGTGGGGACTCACCCGCGACGAGCCGCTGCAGCCACTTGCCCAGACGCCGTGGGCGGTACGCGACGCGATTCCCCTGACGCCTCCCGGCGCGATCCGCGCGCTGGATTCGGTACAACGCGAGATAGCCGCCGGACGCGGCTCCCCCGGACTCGCAGAAACCCTTGCGCAGCAGGGTATTTCCACCGTTGTGCTACGCGCCGATCTCGATCCCGATACCTCGCGTTCGGCGCGACCGCTCCTCGCCCAGCAGGCACTCGGGGCGTCGCCAGGGCTGACCCGCGCCGCCGAATTCGGGCCGGAGATCGGGCCGTCGACGGTGGCCGGCGTCGTCCGCGACAACGGTCTGCGGCCGCCGATGCGGGCGATCACCATCTACCGCGTCATACCCGGTTCGGGAGCTACGGGCGACACCGGACCCATTCTCACCGACCTGTCGTCGATGCCCCGGGTCATCGGAGGCCCCGAGGCCCTGGCATCGATCAACGCCCAACGCGCGCAGGCGGGGCAACCCACGCTCGGGCCGACACTGCTCGACGCCGACGCCACACGTGCCGGCCTGACCGTGACCGAATCCGGGAGCACCGGCCCGGTCATCGTCACCGACACTCCCGCCGATCGGGAGATCGACTTCGGTCGCGTCGACGATCACAGCTCCGCGATCCGGTCGCCGGATGATCCGCGGCGCACCCAGAACGCCGTCGCCGATTATCCCGTCGAGGGCGCGTCACCGGTGACGGCACAGTGGCTGGTCGACAACGAACCAGGGCAGGTGCGTGTCAGCTCGTCGGGCTCCGCGTCGGATGCGACGCAACCCGGGCAGACCTCACCGGCGAACTCGACCGCCGCCGCTTTTGACGGTGATCCCGATACCGCCTGGGTCAGTGGCGGTTTGGAGTCCGCGGTCAGTCGATGGTTGCGGGTTGATTTCACCGAGCCGCGATCGGATCTGTCGGTCACGCTGACCACGGCCAAGGCGATCGGGTCCGACGTCTCGTCGATCCTGGTGACGACGGATGCGGGCAGCGCCGTGGCGCAGGGAGTCGAGCCGGGCGAGCCGATCACCGTGAGTCTGCCGAGCGGCCCGACCCGGTCGGTGACGATCCGCGCGATCGAGACCGCCGATCGCACCGCGGGCAATCAGTTCGCCCTCGCCGACGTCGCGATCACCGACCTCAGGACCGGAGCCACCCTCCCGATCCGGCAGCGTATCGTGCTGCCGCAACTCGACGCCGCGACAAGCGTCTCCGAATGGGTTCTGGGACAGGAACTCTCGGGGCGATCCTCCTGCGTGGAGACCTCCGCGGATCCGACGGTGCGCTGCGCGCCCGGGTTGGGGCTCGCACCGGAGAGCCCCGGCGTGTTCACCCGGGTGCTGTCGGTGCCGCAGCCGTTGACCGCGACACCCACCGTCACCCTGCGTCCGCAGCCCGGAGATGGGCTCCGCGCCTTACTGTTCCGCGCCGGCGAGATCCAGGCCGACGGACCGTCGGGGGTGACCGACCCGCGCGGTTCGGCGCAGGCGGCCGTCGACGGTGACCCCAGGACCACCTGGACGGCCCCGGAGAATACGAGTACCGACAAGACCGACGAGGACTCCTCGGTGACCTCCGGGGCACGCGGCCCGGTTGAGGGAGATCCCGCCGACGTCGAGCAACGCGGCGACAGGGATGACGCCAACGCCGATGAGCAGGCCGAGAAGAAGGACGCGGCGGAGAAGGAGGCCACCCGTGATCCCGAACTGACCCTGCGCCTTCCGCAGGCGCAACGGGTGGAGCAGCTCGCTCTCACCGTACCCACGGACTACCCGGCGGCGCCCACGAAGGTCGCCGTCGATCTCGGGACCGGCCGTCAGGAACGCACCGTGCCCGCCGACGGGATCATCACCCTCTATCCCGCGACCACCGACCGCATCACCCTGACCGTGCTCCACACCACCGACGTCATCGACGTGAACGCGCTGGGCTTCGCGCGGCCGGCACCCGCCGGGATCAGCGAGATCGCGGTGCTGCCCACGCCGACCGGAGCGACTCGCACCACAGCGGCCGACGATGCGCCCGTCACCATCGGATGCGACGCGGGTATCGGAATCACGGTGTCGGGTCAGGTGATCCGGCTCTCGGCCACCACCACCCGCGCGGCCCTGCGGAGCGGTTCGCCCATCGTCGCCCGGCCATGCGATGACGCCACCATCGGCCTGGGCGCCGGCGAACAGGAACTCTCCGTCAATCCCGGCAACGCCTTCAGCGTCGACTCGGTGGATCTGCGCGCGACGGCAGCACCCCTCGCACCGGCAACGGCAATCAGCCAGCCCACCGTCGACACCTGGCAGTCCACGTTCCGGCAGGTGAGCGTCGGGCCGTCGTCGACGGAGCGGGTCCTGAGTGTCCCGGAGTCAACCAATTCCGGCTGGCGGGCGAGCATCGATACCTCCACGGGCACAACAGATCTGACGCCGATCGCGGTGGACGGGTGGCAGCAGGGATGGATTATCCCGACGGGCGTCGACGGCACGGTCACGATGCGCTACGCACTGGATTCGGTATACCGCTGGTGCATCGGGATCGGTCTCGTCGTGCTCGCGCTGCTGCTCGCGCTGGCCTGGCTTCCCCTGCACCACTTGCCATTACGACTCCTGCCGGCCGCGTGGCTACGGTCCCCCGTCGACATCGAGGCGATCGCTCCCATCAGGGCACCGGCCCTCGCGCTGGTCGGCTGGCTCGGTGCGTCGTGGCTGTTGGCGGGCTGGTGGGGAGTCGGTATCGCGATCGGCGGGGCCGTGGTCACCGGATGGGTGGGTGCGCGGATCGGCGTCGTCGTCACCTGTGTCGCGATGCTCGCCGCCACCGTCGGGCTCGCCACCGGTCCGTGGCATTCCGCGACGGGGTATGTCGGCGACGAATGGTGGGTTCAGGTTCCGGCGCTGATCGCTGTGTCGACACTCGTGTCGTCGTCGGTGATACCGGCACTGCGCGCTTCGCGGCGGTGGGCACTGCGCGCTTCGCTGCGGTAGGCACTGCGCGCTTCGCGGCGGTGCGCACTGCGCGCTTCGCTGCGACGTAACCAGCGGCGCGCCGGTTCCTCGACGAACGCGTAACTGGCCGCGGACACCGCGATCGTGACCACCACGGTCATCGTCCACACCAGCGGCATATGCCCGCTGAACGGCACGATGCCGAACAGGCCGAAGACCACCGCGAGCACCGCGAGATGCCAGATGAAGATGCCGTAGGACCAGCGCCCCAGCGCCAGCATCAGCGGCGAGGTGAGGAACCGGTACGGGCCGTCGCCACAGATCAGCGGGGCGAGCACGGCGTACCCGCAGATGGCGCCCAGAATCATCTTCACCGCGAACTGCCACGACGCCAGGTCACCGAGGCCGGTCGGACCCGCGAGCGGGGTGCAGGCCAGACCGTAGGCGACGACGAGGACGATCAGCATCAGGCCGCGTCGGGCACTGAGCCGCACCACGATCTGCAGCCATCGCGGATGCTGGCCCAGACGCTCGGCCGAGTCGTCCCCTTCCGAATCGCCCCCCTCCGGATCGCCACCGTCCGAACCGCCACCGCTGAACTCCACCGCCCCCGCGATCTCGGCGAGGACGAGACCGGCGATGAACCACGGCAGATGCCCGAACACCCAGTTCTTCGGTTCGACGCCGGCGGGCAGCGGGAACGTCGCCGAGAGCCAGGCCCAGCCCAGGCTCAACACGCCGAGCGCGATCAGCACCGGGATTCGACGACGCCGTGGGACACGGAGCATCGCGAACCCGATGATCGGGAGCAGGGCGTAGAACGTCACCTCGACCGAGAGACTCCACATCTGGGTGAGCCCCGCGGTCAACGACAACGGGACGAACACCTGGGTGAGCGTCAGATTGGCCAGCCAGACCGTCAGATCGGCGCCTTTCGCCTCCGGCAGCAGCGTGAGTACGACGATCACGACGACGACATAGGCCGGCCAGATCCGGACCACGCGATGCCGCAGGTAACGGCGTACCGATGGTCGCGGGGCGTCGTCGTGAGCATGGGATACCCAGGACCGCCACAGCAGAAAGCCGGACAGCGCGAAGAACAGTGCGACGGCGAGATCGAGTCGCCCGAGGACGGGACCGATGACCGGGAGTTGCACCGCCCGCGTCTGAAATGCGACATGGGTGGTGAGGACGCCGAGCGCAGCGATCGCGCGCATCCCCTCGAGCTGCGGGAAGAACCGGCGCGTGTCGGTGGCCGGACGCGTCGGTCCGGCAGACGATGCGACGTCGGTGCTGCTCATGTCGCCTGCCAGCGTAGCCGCCACGACGACACCGGTAATCTCGCCGGTATGGCGACGAGCACCCTCGATCATCCGTCGGAGAGTCGCTTCTCGACCGCCGATCTCATTGGCCCGGTGCTGCTGTTCCTGGGTGGATTCCTGCTCGCGGTGACCATCGCGCTGCCGCTCTTCTACGTCCCCGGTCTACGCACCATTCCGTTGCACACCGATGTCACGACCGTCGCACGATCCACCGGGTCGTCGACGGTCTTCGATCAGTGTTCGGTCGACGGCGCGCGGGCGGAGACCGTGCAGACGTCGGTCACGCGGAGTCGGCGGGTCGTCGCGGTGCAGCCGTCCGATGCCGACCGGGTGACCCTGCAGGCCGGGACGTCGCTGCGCGCCGACGAGTTTCTCGATGACTGCAACGACGCCACGCTCGTCGCGGTGCGGGATCGCGTCACGCTCGACCGTCGGACCGCTGCGCCCGACCTCGCCGACGGCGGGTCGTCGGAGATCCAGTACGACGACAAGCAGGCGGCGATCACCATCCCCGATCGACGCGGGATGACCTATGTACTGCCGTTCGACGTGGCGGCCGCCGACGCCGAGTACTTCGACGTCATCACCCGCTCCACGGTGCCGCTGCGCTATGCCGGTGAAACCCAGGTGAGTGGGCGCACGGCGTCGAAGTTCACCGCCGCGATCCCCGACACCGACCTGCACGCGGTCTACGGCGACCAGTCCGCGGGGCGCCCGACGGTCATTACTCGGCCGGCATCGTGGTTTGGGGCACAAGGGAATCCGGCTCGCGAGATCACTGCGACGCTGCATCACCGCGGCGATGTGGAGCTCGCCGTCGATCCCGTCACCGGCACCATCCTCGACGAGCGGATCACCATCGACGAGCAGTACCGCCCGGCCGGCGCGAACCCCGAGAACATCTCTCTGACGAACCTGTCGACGACGCTGACCTACAGTGATCGGACCCGCTCGCAGATGGCGTCCGTGGCCGACGATCAGCGCATGCCGATCACCATCTGGGGTCGCCTGGTCCCGATCGCGACCGGAGTGCTGGCAGTCCTCGCGTTTGGCGCCGGAGTGGTGCTACTCAGCCCGGCTCGCGCTCGGCGTCTGGGGGCGCGGCTGCGTCGCTGAGCGCGGACCGATCGACGTCGCGACGACGACGGTCGCAAGAGTCGAGATGGCCGCTGACGTCGCGGCGATCGTCACCAACGACACGACGGAATGGGCCCACGCCAGGATGAGTGCGGCCTCGACGGCCACCACCACCCAGGCGATCAGCGCGACGGCGGTGCGCTCGGCGGCGATCGCCCAGAGCAACGCCACCTGCAGGATCGCGAGAAGGGCGCCGGTCGCGGCGAACACCCAGAGGATCGACGTCAGCGGCCGGTAGCTCTCCGACACGATCACCGGCACGAGCGGCCCGGCGACACCCGCCGCGGCGGTGACGACGGCGCCGATCGCCGCGACCACCGTCAGTGCCCGGCCCAGCGAACGGCCCGACGTCGTCGGATCCGCCAGCCAGGGATAGATGACCACGCCGATCGCCGCGGGCAGCCAGAACGCCGCCTTGGTGGCCACCGCGCCCAGCGCGTAGACGCCGGCGTCGGTCTCCGACAACACACTGCGCGAGAGCAGCAGGTCCATGGTGACCGCCAGCATCAGCACGAACTGCACCTGAGATGCCCGCATCACGTCGGTGACGCCCGACGACGCACGGCCGGTCCGCGAGACATCCGACGCCTCGCCGATGGCCGCCCGGCCGACGACGAACCACGCCAGCCCGGCACCCGCGAACGTGCCCGCGGCGCCCGCGCAGAGCGCCGCGGGCGGGCCTGCGCCGAGCCCGAGGATCCCCACCACCGGAGCCCACCGCAGCACGCCGACCACCGCGAGGACGACCGCGAGGACGGTGAACCGGCGCGCGCCCTGCAGCACACCCTGCGCACCGGAGAGCAGCACCAATCCGGGTGCCGCGGCGAGTCCGGCGATCGTCGTGGCGGCGGAGGTGTCGGCGAGATACATCATCAGCGGGGTGCCCGGGATGATCGCGAGAGCCACGACGACGGTCAGCCGCCACGTCCGATTCCACATCTCGGCGACGGCCCCGCCACGCACGATCTCGCGGGCGATGACGGCCTGCAACGCCAGCGCCGGGACGGCCAGCACCAACATCGCGGCGAGCAGGACCGCGAACTCGCCGTAGCCGTCGGGACCCAGCCATCGCCCCGCGGGCAGGTGCACGAGATAGGCGCAGACATTCGCGACCATCGTCCCGACGGTCACCCAACCCACCGAGACCCACCATCTGCGGGACATGCCATTCAGTGTGTCATCGCCGACGCGACGGCCCCTCTTTTTGCAGCGCAACACCGGGATAGGCAACGATGGACGCCATGTACGACCAACCGACGACCGACACCGCCGATCACGGCGACCCGGGCTCCCGGATCGACCCCGTCCTCGCCCGCAGCTGGCTCCTCGTCAACGGCGCCCAGTTCGGCAAGTTCGAGCCGGCATCGCGCTCGCGCGCCGACATCGTCGTCCTCGACATCGAGGACGCGGTGGCCCCCAAGGACAAGCTCGCCGCCCGCGAGAACGTCGTCCGCTGGCTCACCTCCGACATCGGCCGCGGCGACTGGGTGCGTGTCAACGGATTCGGGACGCCGTGGTGGGCCGACGACCTGACCGCGCTCGCGCAGACGCCGATCGGCGGCGTCATGCTGGCGATGGTCGAGTCGGTCGATCACGTCACCGAGACCGCCAACCGCCTGCCCGACATCCCGATCGTCGCGCTGGTCGAGACGGCCCGCGGCCTGGAACGCATCAGCGAGATCGCGTCGGCCAAGGGCACCTTCCGCTTGGCGTTCGGCATCGGAGACTTCCGTCGCGACACCGGCTTCGGCGACAATCCGGCGACCCTGGCCTATGCGCGATCACGCTTCACCATCGCGGCCAAGGCCAATCATCTACCCAGTGCCATCGACGGCCCCACCGTCGGTTCGAGCGCACTGAAGCTGAGCGAGGCCACCGCCGTGAGCGCCGAGTTCGGCATGACCGGCAAGATCTGCCTTACACCCGATCAGTGCCACCCGGTGAACGAGGGCCTGTCGCCGTCGCAGGACGAGATCAGTTGGGCCACCGAGTTCTTCGCCGAGTTCGAGCGTGACGGTGGCGAGATCCGCAACGGCTCCGACCTCCCCCGCATCGCGCGTGCCACCAAGATCCTCGACCTCGCCCGCGCCTACGGGATCACCTCGTCGGAATACGACGACGATCCTGTGCACATGCCCGCTCCGTCGGACACCTACCACTACTGAGTTCGGGGGTCTCGACGATGTGCCGCCCGGTCCGGGTGCTGCCGCTGCTCTACGCGGTGAGCCTGGCCGCGGCGGCAATCATGATGGGGCCCTTGCTCGCGGCGCTCGGCGGCGGCCGGTACTTCCTGTTCCGTGATGCGGTGTCGACGTCGCGGTCGTATCTGACCGATGGCGCACTCGGACTCGGCGATGCGGCACCGCGCGCGGTGCCGCAGGACGGGATGCTGGCCGTCGCATCACCGATCATCCCCGGCGGCGTACTCGTCGCAGTGCTGACGCTGGCGGGTCTCACCCTCGCCGGCGTCGGCTTCGGCAGGTTCGCACTGCGCCTGGTGCCCGATGCCGGGCGGGTGGGTGCGATGATTGCCGCCCTCCTCTCCATCTGGAATCCCTTTGTCGCCGAACGACTTCTGCAGGGACACTGGAGCCTGCTGGTCTCCTTCGGGACGTTGGGATGGTTGGGTACGGCACTGTTCGACGCCGCGCATGCCTCGCGAGGTCGGCGCGTCGGCCCCGCCGCGGCCCTCACGGTTTCCTGTGCGGCAGCAGGTTTCACGCCGACCGGGTCGGTCTACGCCGGCGTACTGATCATCGGTGTCGGGACGGCCCTGCTCGTGAGGGTTCCCGGGCTGCCGCGCGCCCGATGGATTCTCGGCCTCGCCGGCGTCATGCTGATCGGTTCGCTGCCGTGGTTGACCGCCGCGCTCGTCGGGTCAGCACCGGCGGTCTCGGGCGCGGGCGGGGTGGCCGCCTTCGGCCTCCGGGCCGAACCGTGGCTGGGATTGCCGGGCACCGCGCTTGGGTTGGGTGGCATCTGGAATGCCGACGCCGTGCCCGCGAGCCGGACGTCACCCTGGGCGTTGCTCGCGACGGCGGCGCTGTTCGCCGTCGTCCTGCTCGGCACGTATGAACTCAACCGCCGCCGGATCCGCATCACGGGGACGTCGCGGACTCGCGCGGACGCGATCACCCGGACGGTCATCGATGCGACTGCGGTACTGGCGATCACCGCTGTGATCCTGGTTGTGGTCGCGGCCACCGGACCGGGGGCATCGGCGCTGACCTGGCTCGTGGAGACGGTGCCGGGCGCCGGCCTACTGCGTGACACCCAGAAGTATCTGGCGCTGGCGGTGCCGTTCTACGCGGTCGCCGGAGCCGCTGCGACGATCGCGTTACGGCGTTGGTTGCCTGCGGGTTTCGCACTTACGGCGTGCCTGCTGTTGATCGTCGCGCCGCTACCCGATCTGGCGTGGGGCGTCGGCGGATCGCTGCGAACGGTCACCTACCCCGACGACTTCACCGCCGTCGCCGCTCTCATCCCCGCCGACGAGGGCGCGGTGGCGCTGTACCCACCGGGCCCGGTCCGCGATTACGGTTGGGCCGATGGTCCGTCGCTGGACCCGTTGCCACGCATGCTCGCCGCCGACGTGCTCGACAGCGGTGCACTGGTCGTCGACGGCATCCCCGTCGACGACGCGTCCGGTCGTGGCGCCCAGGTCGACGCGATCCTCGCGGCGGGCGGGTCCCCGGCAGAACTGGCGGCTCACGGTGTCGGTTGGGTGATCGTCGAGGGCGAGCCGATTCCCCGCGAACTCGATTCTCGCACACCGGTTTTCCGTGGCGAGGAGTTGAGCGTCTACCGCATCGAGGGGGCGGTCACACGGCACGCGAGTACGGGCGCACGGGTCGCGGCGCTGGCCGCGCATACGATCTGGGCTGCCACCGTCGTCGTCGGACTGATGATCAGCGTCGCGGCCGGGTGGCGGTCACGTCGTCGATCACCGAGCTGAAGCCGTCGGCCGTCGCGTGCCATGAATACTCCCGCGCCTTGCGCTGCGCAGCGGCACCGAGCCGTTGCGCCGCCGACGGATCGTCGATGAGTTTTCTTGTGGCACTGGTCATCTCGCCGACACCGTCGACGAGGAGTCCGGTGCTCTCATGATCGATGGATTCGATGAGACCCGACGACGAGCGGTAGCCGATGGTCGGCACACCGTGCTGCGCAGCCTCCATCACCGCGAGCCCCCACCCCTCTTTACGCGACGGCATGAGATGCACATTCGCACGCGCCAACAGATGATGCTTGCGACTCTCCGAGACATGGCCGTGGAACGTGACGGCGTCGACGATGCCCAAGTGCGCGGTCCGATCCCGCAGTTCCTGCGCCCACCAGCCGTCGCCGATGACGTCGAGGTGCACGTCGGGGCGGGTGCGACGCAGATCGGCGACGACGGCGAGCGCATCCTCGATCTGTTTGTGCGGCACCAGTCGTGACAGCACGCAGAGCTGCGCGGAGGTCTCCGACGTGTGTGCGGCATCCTCGCGACCGTCGGGCAACGGGTCGATCCCGTTGTGGATCACGGTGATCCGGTCTCGATCGACACCAAGGGCGACGAGCTCGGCGGCCGACGGCGCGGACACCGTCACGTAGCGATTGCGCCGGTGGACCCGCGGGGACACCCGCGACTCGAGGAACCAACCGAGGCGGCCGAGGAGTCGGCCCGCCACCGGCCACTGCTCCCGATGGCAGTGATGGACCAGCACCACGGTGGGTGCCGTGGTCACCGTGGACGCGAAGAAGGGGATGCCGTTCTGGGTGTCCACCACGATGTCGGGGACGTACGCACCGAGTGGACCACGCCCGAACCGCCCGGCGATGATCGTCGCGAGCGCCCGCGGGTAGACGCCGAGCCGACCGCCGGCGCGCACGACGCGAACCCCGGCGCGGTCCTCGCGGGCCGTCGACCCGGCGTAGCGGGCGGTCAGCAGGGTCACCTCGTGGCCACGTGCGGCCAGCTCGGCGCCGACGCGTTCCAGGTAGCGTTCACTGCCGCCGCCCTGCGGGTGATCGGTGTCGCGCCAGCAGAGCAGCAGCACACGGTGCTCGGTACTCATCGGTGACCAGGGTAGTCGGCGACCCGATGAGCGATGCGCAGTGTGCTGACCTGCGGGGGATCGGCCCACGGGCGCGCCTGTACTGTCGATCCGTGTCCACCCGCAGCTTCGCCCGATACGCAACCCTGCGTCGCGCGGCCGGACTCCTCAACGACTTCCGCTTCGAACAATCCGACCCCGCGCGCTTCTACGGTGCCATCGCCACCGACACCGCCGTGATGGCCGAGTCGCTGCACCCGGACGGACTCGAGGGCACCGTCGTCCTCGACGTCGGAGGCGGGCCCGGCTACTTCGCCGACGCCTTCCGGGACCGCGGCGGGCACTACATCTCCGCCGAACCCGACGCATCGGAGATGCACGCCGGCGGCCTCGAGCACCGGGCGAGCGTGCGCGCATCGGGTCAGCATCTCCCCTTCGCCACCGGTTCGATGGACATCTGCCTGTCGTCGAATGTGGTTGAGCACACCGGCAAGCCGTGGGAGATGGCCGCGGAGATGCTGCGGGTCACCCGCCCCGGCGGCACCGTGATCCTCAGTTACACACTGTGGTACGGACCGTTCGGCGGCCACGAGATGGGACTGACGCATTACGTCGGCGGCGCCCGGGCGGCGCGGTGGTACACCAAGCGGCACGGGCATCCACCCAAGAACCTGTACGGCACGTCACTTTTCAGAGTCACCGCCGGCCAGGGCCTGGCGTGGGCACGCTCCGTCGACGACGACGCCGAGCTCGTCCTCGCCTTCCCCCGCTACCTGCCGTCGTGGATGTGGTGGGTGATGCGGGTGCCGGTGATCCGTGAGGTCCTGGGCACCAATCTGGTCCTGGTTCTGCGGAAACGCTGACCGGGTTCGGTACACCGAATCCGGCCGTGACGCCCACTATCGTCGCGGCGGCCGATGTCGGTGTACGAAGCAGCGAAGCGCGGACAGCGTCAGCCGATCGTCGCCGAGCACCGCACCAGACCGCCGTTGCTGGTCTGCGTCGACACCTGCTCGCCGTCGACCATGATCGAGCACGTCACCGGCCCGCGCACCACGATGGCCGACATGCTCGCTGCGCCGTCGGGAACGACCGTCGACTGCGACCACGGCGTGCCGGTCGCCGCGAGCACCTCGTCGGATCCGTTCGACGCCCAGCGCAGCCCCACGACCTCACCGCCGCCGGTCAGCTGATACACCACGCGACCCGACGGTGTGGTCGTCGTCGTGGTCGTCGTTGTCTCCTCTGTCGTCGTGGTGGTCGTCGGGGCCTCGGAGGTCGTCGTCGTGGTCGTCGACGACGCCGCACCACCGGTGCCTGCCTCGTCGGAGTCCGAGCCGCCGCCGCGGATCACGAACAGCACGATGAGCGCCACCACCACCAGCGCCGCCAACGCGGCGAGCGCCAACCCGGTGGTCCGCCCGGTCGACGACTTCTGCTGCGGTTCCTGCCCATACGGTTCCTGCCCATACGGCTCCTGGCCATAGGGATCCTGCCCGTAAGGCTGCTCCGGCTGCTGGTAGGGCTGCTGCGCGTAACCCGGCTGGCCATACCCCGGCTGCTGCCCGTACGGCTCCTGCGCGTGCTGCGGCGGATGCTCGTACTGCGGGCCGTCGTAGTAGGGCTGCTGATACCCCGGATCGCTGTACGCCTCCGTCGCGGCTGTCTCCTCAAACGGCCGGGTGGACGGATTCTCCTGACCGGGATCCCCATAGGGGTTCTGCGGTTGGCGCGGGTCCTCGGGTGGTTGGGTCATAGCAACGATTGTGACAAACGGCCGCGGCCGTCACCCTCAGAGATCGGCAATCGCCTCCAGCGGCTTGGTCCGGGCCGCCCGCACCGCAGGCCACAGCGCGGCCAGCACGCCGACGACGGCCGCCGCGACCAGGGTGATCGCCATCAGCCCCCACGGCAGCACCGGCGCACCGAGCCCCCACTTGGCCAACGTGCGGACCAACGCCCACCCGATGAACCCGCCGAGGACGACGCCGAGTAGCGCGCCGAAGATCGCGATCAGCACCGACTCGAGATAGATGCTGCGGCGCACCTGCGCCCGCAGCATCCCGATCGCGCGCAACATACCGATCTCCCGCTTCCGCTCCACCACGGAGAGCGCGAGCGTGTTCACGATGCCCAGCACCGCGATCGCCAACGCCAACCCGAGCATCGCGTACAGCACGCCGAGCATCTGATCGACCTGCGTCGAGATGCTGCTCTTGAACTGATCACGGTTCAGGATCTGCACCGTCAACAGGTCGGCGGTCGAGTCCTCGAGATTGGTCCGCAGCGTCTCCGCGTCCGTCCCGGGTGCCACGTTCACGAGCATCGTCTGGTTGACCCGTCGTGCGGGCGGCACGACCTTGTCGAGCACCTCGCTGCCCACCATCCATGGCTGCAGCGTCTCGTTGTCGGCGAAGACACCCGCCACTGTTACCGGCAGCGTCGAACCGTCCGACGCGGCGAAGTCGAGGACGTCTCCGCGCTTCCAATTGTTGTTCGCGCTCGTCCGTTCACTGACGAACATGCCGTCGGCCGGCAGGACGTCCGACACGCCGTCCTTCATCTCGATGTTGGTGAAGTCACCGATCGGGTCACCCACCGGTGAGTACCCGGCAACCATCTTCCCGTTGACGAATCCACGCACCAGCTCGAACGACACGGCACCGCCGACTCCCGGTGTCTTCTCCACCGCCGGCGCCGTCGCGGCGGGCAGCGGAAGATTGTTGGCGCCCATCACGATGTATTCGGCGGTCACGCCGGCGTCGACGGCGTCGTCGATCGTCCCCTTGAACGACGTGCCGAGCGTCCCGATCACCGCCACCAGCATCAGCCCCAACGTCAGGGCGAACGCCGTCGCCGCCGATCGTCGAGGATTGCGCACCGCGTTGGTACGCGCCAGCTGTCCGATCTTGCCGAACGGCGCGCCGATGACCTTGCCGAGTCCGCTGACCACCGGCCGGGCGAATGCGGGACCCGCGAGGACCACCGCGACGATGGCGCCCGCCGCACCCCCACCGACGGCGAGCGCAGGCCCCAGCCCGACGCCCATCGCACCGATGATGATCGCGGCGACCGATACGACGAGAAGCGCCACCCCGGCGATGGTGCGGTTGCGCAACGACGACGTTCCCTCAACCGTGTTGGCGCGCATGGCTTCTACCGGCGGCACCCGTGATGCACGGACCGCCGGGAACCACGCACTGACCATGGTGACCACGACGCCGACGAACACCGCCGCGAGGATCGACCACACGGTGATGCTCAGCGGGGCGTCGGGTAGACCCGACGTCGCGGCGGTGATCGCCTTGAGCGCAGCCGCCAATCCGATGCCGACACCGAGTCCGATGACCCCGCCGATCACTCCGACGACAAACGCCTCGAGCAACACCGACCGCGAGATCTGCCGCTGCCCCGCACCGATCGCACGCAGCAGCGCCAACTCCCGATTCCGTTGCGCCACAATCATCGAGAAGGTGTTGTAGATGATGAAGGTGCCCACGATGAGGCCGATCGCCGCGAACGCCAACAGGATTCCACGGAAGATGGTCAGGAACTCGTTGACCTGATCCTTCTGGTCCTGACGCACCTGATCACCGGTGCGGATCGAATAGTCATCGCCGATGAGCGCCGACACCCGCTGCTGCAGCTGCGTCGGACTCACGCCGTCGACGGCCGACATGTCCACCTGCGCAACGGTAAAGCCGTCGGAGAAGAGTTCCCTCGCCACCGCGTACTCGAACTGCACATTGACGAATCCGCTCGACGATCCGGGCTGATCGGTCAGACCGACGACCTTCACCTCACGCGGCGCGGCCGCTCCCTGCCCCAGGACGACCTTAGTCATCGATCCCACCCGAAGTCCGGCTGTCTCCGCGGCGCTCTTGTTGAGGACGATCTCCCCCGCACCGTGCGGCGCGGATCCGCCCGGCACCAAGGCGACCTCCTTCGGTGACAACGCCTGATCCGCCGGTGTGAACGCGGTGCCGACGCTCGGTGCACCACCGGTCTGCAGGGCGCGCCCCTCCGAGTTCGCGATCGTGACCAGCCCCTGGAAGTTGGTGGTGAGCCGGTCGATCCCCAATTCCTGCTTCTTGGCGGTCAATTCGTCGACGACGGTGGTCGGAACCCCGGAGGCGACCTGCGGATCCTTCGACGACACCTCGACGGCAACGCCCAGCGCGACATTGTCGAAGATGCCGTCGAAGGCCTTGGAGATCGTCGAGGTGAAGATGACCGAGCCGGCCACGAACGAGGTTCCGAGCACGATGGAGAACACCGTGAGGAACAGCCGCAGCTTGTGCGCGGCCAGATTGCGCAGCGACACCCGCCGCATCACCGAGGAGGCCATCAGCGCACCACGTACGGGTTCGGATCGTCCTCGCCGGCACCGGCACCTGCACCGGCGCCACCGACGGCCCCCGATGTATCCGGATCGTCGAGATGCTTCATGACCTCGAAGACGTCGTCGGCGCTCGGGCGCTGCAGTTCACGGACGATCTGCCCGTCGGCGAGGAACACCACCCGATCCGCATAGGACGCCGCGCGCGGATCGTGCGTCACGATCACCACGGTCTGCCCGAAGTCGTCGGTCGCGGCGCGCAGGATCTCGAGGACCTCACCCGAGGACCGCGAATCGAGATTGCCGGTCGGCTCGTCGCCGAAGATGATCTCCGGCCGGCCCACCAGTGCGCGCGCACAGGCCACACGCTGCTGCTGTCCGCCGGAGAGTTCCGTCGGGCGGTGCGTCAACCGGTCGGTGATACCCAGGCGCCCGACGACGGTGTCGAACCATTCGCGATCCACCTCGCGGCCCGCGATGTCGACTGGCAGCGTGATGTTCTCGGCAGCGGTGAGCGTCGGCACGAGGTTGAAGGCCTGGAAGACGAAGCCGATCCGGTCGCGGCGCAGCAGGGTCATCTGCTTGTCGGAGAGGGAGGTCAACTCGACATCCCCGATCTGCACGCTGCCCGACGTCGCGACGTCGAGACCGGCGAGGCAGTGCATCAGCGTCGACTTTCCCGAACCCGACGGTCCCATGATCGCGGTGAACTCACCCGCGGCGAAGGAGATCGACACGTCGCGTAACGCCTCGACGACGGTGTCACCGGTCCCGTAGACCTTGGTGAGATGGGATGCCTGTGCAGCGATACGCGGAGCCCGCGTGTCTTCGGTCATGGCTCAACGGTGCCAGACACCCCGAGACGGATCCATCGGGAATATCCCTGAACTCCTGAGAGTCCCCCGAGAAACGCGGGTCACGGCTTCGGGAAGCGGTACTCCAGTCCGTGCAGACGGGTCGGTCCGGCGAAGGCGTTGTTCGTCACCAAGAGCAGCGAACGGCTCCGGTACTTCTTCCCCTTCTGCTCCGGAAGCCAAGGGCCCCAAGACATTCCGGATATGTTGCCGGTCGCCAGGTAGGGCAGCGGCGCGACGTCGAAGATGACCTTCTTGGGCATCGCCCGCTCCTTGCCGGACAGCTTCTGCTTACCCGTGACCGACTCGGCACCGCGGCTCGTGGTCCAGTAGATCCTCGTCACACGACCCTGACCACGCTCGAGCACGAGGAAGTCGGTGTCGTTGACGGCGAGCACGTCCGCGGCGACCTTGCCCGGGTCGGTCTTGTAGACCAGCTCCCGATTGCCGCCCTTGGCGAAGGTGAGCAGCCGCGCGGCGTTGCCGACATCCTGGCGCAGCCCACCGGCGGTGATCACGCTGATGTAGCCCTGGGGACTCACCGCGACACCCGTGAGGCCGCGCTGGCCGGCCAGGCCGGAGGTCTTGGTGGAGCGGTAGGACCTGGGCAACGGCAGATCCCGCACGAAGTTGCCTGCGCGCCCGACGATCCGGACGAACGGGGTGTTGCCACCGCTCGCGACGACGTAGTTGGCGCCGAACCCGCGGATGCCCTCGAACTGGGCCTGCCCCGGCAGGATCGGGAGATTACCCGGGCCGAGGATCGTGCCGACCCCGGTAAACGACGGCACCGCCGCGATCTGCGACGCCGCGTCGACCGGGAAATTCACCGTGTAGGTCCGCGCCGGACCGGCACGCCCGACATCGGTGGACACCATGGCGTAGTCGCCCCTACCGATCCGGTCGATCCCGGAGATGGCGCCGAACGTGGGTACACCGGGCACGATGACGGTGTTCAGATATCGGGTGACGCCCGCCGAGTCGGTGACCGACGGTGTGGGCGCGGCGTGTGCCGGTACGGCCGTACCGATGAGCATCACCATCGCCGCGGCGAGCACAGCAGTACCCCACGAACGAAAAGACATGCGGCAGACGTTACCTCAGCCACGCGCCACAAGCAGTAGCTCGTTACCGAGGAGTAGCCGAAATGACACGACGCCCGACGGCGAACCGTCGGGCGTCGTGGTGATCGTGAAACTCGCGTCAGATCATGAAGGTGTCATGCACGGTGATCAGTCGCCGAGGCGCTGCTTCAGCGCGGCCAGTTCGTCACGCAGGCTCGTCGGAACCTTCTCGCCGACGAAGTCGAAGAGCTCGTCGATGAGCGGGAGCTCCTTGCGCCACTCGTCCTCGCTGAACGTCAGGGCCTCGGTGACGTCGGCGGCCGGGACGTCGAGTCCGGTGACGTCGATCTCCTCCGGCTTCGCGACGATGCCGATGGGCGTCTCGATGCCCTCGGTCTCGCCCTCGATGCGGTCGATGATCCACTTCAGGACGCGGCTGTTCTCGCCGAATCCGGGCCACAGGAAGCGGCCGTCGTCGCCACGACGGAACCAGTTGACGTAGAACACCTTCGGCAGCTTGCTGGCGTCGGCGTTCTTGCCGATGTTGATCCAGTGCTGGAAGTAATCGCCCACGTGGTAGCCCATGAACGGCAGCATTGCCATCGGGTCGCGGCGGACGGTGCCCACCTTGCCCTCGGCGGCAGCGGTCTGCTCGGAGCCGACGGTGGCGCCCATGAACACGCCGTGCTGCCAGTCGCGGGCCTCGGTCACCAGCGGGACGGTCGTCTTGCGGCGTCCACCGAACAGGATCGCCGAGATCGGCACACCCTTCGGGTCATCCCACTCGGCGGCCAGCGACGGGCACTGCGAGATCGGGGTGCAGTAGCGCGAGTTGGGGTGCGCCGCCTTGTGATCCGATTCCGGGGTCCAGCTGTTGCCGAGCCAGTCGGTGAGGTGCGCCGGGGTCTCGCCGCCGATGCCCTCCCACCAGATGTCGCCGTCGTCGGTGAGCGCGACGTTCGTGTAGAGCGTGTTGCCCGCCTCGATGGTCTTCATCGCGTTGGGGTTCGAGTCGTCGCTGGTGCCCGGCGCAACACCGAAGAAGCCGAACTCCGGGTTGATCGCGTACAGGCGGCCGTCGTCGCCGAAGCGCATCCAGGCGATGTCGTCGCCGACGGTCTCGGCCTTCCATCCGGGGATCGTGGGCTGGATCATCGCGAGGTTGGTCTTGCCACAGGCGCTCGGGAACGCGGCGGCCACGAAGTAGACCTTGTTCTCCGGGCTGGTCAGCTTGAGGATCAGCATGTGCTCGGCCATCCAGCCCTCGTCGCGGGCCATGACGGAGGCGATGCGCAGGGCGTAGCACTTCTTGCCGAGCAGCGCGTTGCCGCCGTAGCCGGAGCCGTACGACCAGATCTCGCGGGTCTCCGGGAAGTGGGTGATGTACTTGTCCGGGTTGCAGGGCCACGGGACGTCGGCCTGACCGGCCTCGAGCGGAGCACCGACGGAGTGCAGTGCCTTGACGAAGAAGCCGTCCTCACCGAGGAGATCGAGGACCGGCTGGCCGACACGGGCCATGATCTTCATGGACAGGACGACGTACTCCGAGTCGGTGAGCTCCACACCGAGCTTCGGGTCGTCGGAGCCAAGCGGGCCCATGCAGAACGGGATGACGAACATCGTGCGGCCGCGCATACAGCCGCGGTAGAGCTCGGTCATGGTCGCACGCATCTCGGCGGGGGCGACCCAGTTGTTGGTGGGGCCGGCGTCCTCTTCCTTCTCCGAACAGATGAAGGTGCGCGACTCGACACGAGCGACGTCGGCAGGATCGGAGTTGGCGAGGAAGGAGTTGGGCTTCTTCTCCTCGTTGAGCTTGTGGAGAGTGCCCGCCTTGACGAGATCGTCGGTCAGCCGGTTCCATTCGGCATCGCTGCCGTCGGACCACACGACCGCGTCGGGCTGAGTCAGCTCGGCGACCTCTGCCACCCAGGCGAGCAGAGCTGCATGTTTGGTGGGTGCGCTGTTCGGATCAAGTCCGGGAATCGTGGCTGACGTCATGAAGTCTCCTCGGGAATGGTGGCCCCCAGGGGTGAAGACCACCGGCGATGTCGTCTTTGTGACCAGTTTACGTCCACCGAGCGGGCGCTAGGTAACCGGATGGGAAGATGAGCGCTATCCCACACCCCTCCCGACGTGACGTGTATCACATCTTCATCAGGCCCGTCCCGCGGGTTGAAAAAACCACGAAAGCGCTGGCTGAGTACGACTATGCCAGGCGTCCCGAGTCCGTCGGATCCCACTGACCGGTGTCCGGATTGCGGTGGCGAGCGGTGAAGCGTCCCTCCTGATCGATCTCGGTGATGCGATCCACCTCGCCATCACCGTCGGAATCGGTGTATACGGCCATCCCCTCCCCGCCGGTCCGTGTCAGCGAATCCTCGACCCCGTCGGCGTCGGTGTCCAGATCGGCCGGCCCGAGATCCCAGATCGAGTCGTCCGTCCGAATCCACAGGTGCCCGGCGGGCCCATTCGACGACGACACACCACCGTCGTCGGGCGGCCCGGCGTCCTCGCCGAATGCGTCCTCACCGAAGACCGATGCGTCCATTCACCTGCCGCCTTTCCGCGTCGAGTTCGGCGACCTGATCCGCCGCTGATCTCATCTGCCGATCGTGGTGTCGGTTGACCAGTCCCGCCACCTCCGACTCCACCTCACCGATTCTGGTCGCCACCTGGCGTTCGAGCAGCCCACGCACCTCACCGAGGACCTCGGCGGTGCTCGTGCGTATCCGGGTCGACGTCACCGTGCGACGCCGCGACCGGATCACCCACACCGCCACCGCCAGACCCGCCAGCACGCCGAGCGGCACGGCGGCCCACTGCATCCACGATCCCGCCCAGGACCCTCGAGCACCCAGCTCCCCGAGCCCCGCACCGATGAGCCGGCCCACGCCGATCCCCGACGACAGGCCGATCACCGCCAGCAGCACGTCCTCGGCGTCACGACGGCGGCTCGTGGCGGAGATGCCACCGCGATCCCACGCCCGATCGACGATCGCGGCGATCTCCGCGGGGCCGGACATCGGGGTCGACGCCGGGTTCGACGACGCACTCGCCACCGCCCCGGTCCCGAGCAGCACCCGCGTCGACGCCTCGTCGAGCCGGTCGGTGACATACGTCTGGACCGCGTCCACCACCTCGCATGCCGCGGTGACGAGTCGTCGGTGCCTATCGGCGGGCGAACCCCGCTCAGGCTTCCCGTCGCGGCGCTCGCCCTGCCGCGCCGCATCCCCGGCTCCACCGAGCTCCGCGATCCGGGCACCGACCTCGGCAACAGCAGCGCTGCGCACCGCTCCGAACTCGACACGAGCGGCCGACAATCGATCCGCACGACCCCGCTCCCGATCCGCCACGATGCGTCGACGCAACGCCGCCGGATCCGGCGGATCGGGCGGATCCGGTGGGATCGCCGCAGCGCCGGCCGACGGATGGGAATCGACGACGACGGGCTCCGCACGGTTCTCCTCGCGCAGCCAGTCGATCAGATCGGCGAGCCCGGATTGATCGAGGGCACCGTGATCGGCGGCAGCCGCCGAGACCGCGAACACCGGCAACGTGGCCACCGGATCGAGCAGTTCCCGTGCCGCACCCAGCACCCGCGGCCACTCCCAGTACGCATCGGTCTTGGTACACACCAGCGCGATCCCGGGCGTGATGGCGCGCGCCGCCGCCATCAACTCCACGTCCTCGGCATCGGCGTGTGCGGCGGGGTCGACGAGGAGCAGGACGGTGGCAGACCCGTCGCCACCAGACCCATCGACCGGGAACCCATCGCGCCGGTCGAGCTCCGTGATGTCGAACTCCGTGATGTCGAACTCGCCGGCAGGAACAGCGGCCCGCAGCGCGGCCACCAGCCGCGTCACACCGGAACCCGCCGCGCCGACGACGATCACACGGCTGGGCGTCGGGCCGCTCACCGCCACCCCTCCCCCAGCAGACGTTCCATCGCGGACCGTTCCACACCGGCCGCGGCCAGGCGGCTGATACGTGCGCGGAGATCGGCCAGCCGCGCCAGCCGGATGCCGTCGACATGGCCGACGATCGTCGACTGCAACTGATCGAAGCCACTCGTCGCGGCCAACGCCGCCACGATCCGTTCCCGGAGCACCTCGGGATCGGCAGTGTCGGCACGCGCCAAGATGTCGAGCGCCATCTCCACACCGGCAGGCCCCAATCGCTGCAGCAGCCGGGTACGGCCATGCCGCTCGGTGCCCGGATCGTCGGCGGCGATACCGACAGGGATCGTGAACTGCGCGGCCATCGACGGCACGCACTCCCCCGCCGCGGCCAGTGCGGACAGCAGGCGCAGATCGTCCTCGTCGAGGTCGGGTGTCGCCCACAACGCCACCACATCCAGCACCGAGCAGCCGAGCTCTGCGCCGCAGCGACGTCGCAGGTCGACGACATCGCCGGGGTCGAGCAGATCGGCCTTACCCAGGATCACCACCGTCGGCAGCCCACCCGCATCGAGAACACGCAGGTCGGCTGCGCGCGGCGGACCCGCCAGCACATGACATCGCAGATCCGCACCAGCCATCTCGACACCTGCCACCACACCGAGCCGATTCCGCAACGCTCGCGCCGCGGTGTGGCGGCCGGAGCCGGCACGCCCGGTCACCGTGATCTCCAGCGGCCGCAGATAACGGGCGAGTGCGGCGCTCACCTCGGTGCGCGCCACCTCGCCGACGATCCCCGCCTCGGCCATCAGCGTCGCGGGTCGGCGCAGCGCATGCTCGAGCACCGTCACTCGCTCCACCATCCCCGCCCCCTCCGACGTGCGCACCGGTCCAGAGAATGTATCCCGCCGTCGGGCCCCGCGCCGGGCCCGACGATCAGCCTGTGGACAACTCCGCGAGCAGGTGCCGATGCAGCCGCACGGCGTCGGGTAGGCGACCATGGTGGGGTGAACGAGGAGACCCAGCCCGGCGAGAGCCCCGAGCCGACCGCCACCGACCGCTCCCGCCTGTATCCGCGGGTGACCAGCTTCCGCTTCCGCCGGGGCAGCCTCACCGCCGGACAACAGCGCAACTGGGAGACCCTGTGGCCGCGGCTGGGCCAGGATCTGGAAACCGGACTCGACCGCATCCCGCAACCGCAACTCGATCTGTCCACCCTGTTCGGCCGCGACGCCCCGCGGGTCCTCGAGATCGGCAGCGGCACCGGCATCTCGACGGCCGCGATGGCCGAGGCCGAACCCGACGTCGACGTCCTCGCCGTCGAGGTCTACAAGCCGGGCCTGGCACAGTTGCTCGGACTGATCGACCGCGGCGGACTGACCAATGTGCGGCTCGTGCGCGGCGACGGCGTCATCGTGCTGACCGAACTCCTCGGCACCGACTCCCTCGACGGCATCCGTGTGTTCTTCCCCGATCCGTGGCCCAAATCGCGGCATCACAAGCGTCGGCTGCTCCAGTCGGGCACGATTGCGTTGATGGCCGACCGGCTCAAACCCGGTGGTGTGTTGCACATCGCCACCGATCACGCCGATTACGCCGAATGGATCGCGGAAATCCTCGCGACCCAGGACCCGGCCGGGCCGCACGTCGTGCAGCTCACCCGGTCCGCACCGATCCTGCTCGAGCGTCCCACCACCAAATTCGAGGGACGCGCCGAGCGTGAGGGGCGCGACGTCAACGAGTTCGTGTACGTCAAACCCCTCCCGAAGGAAGGCGGCACGCCGTGACCGACACCGAGACAACCGGCAACACCGAGACAACCACCACCACCGGGGTGACCGGCACCACCGGTGGCTTCGCCGAGACCGTGGGCGGTACCAGCACGACGCGACGCGTGCTGCTCGTCTGGGATGCCCCCAACATGGACATGGGCCTGGGCGCGATCCTCGGTGGTCGACCCACCGCCGCCCATCGCCCCCGCTTCGACGCCCTGGGACGCTGGCTGCTCGGCCGCACCGCCGATCTGTCCCGCACCTCCGGCGATTCGACGCCGCCGGAACCCGAGGCGACGGTGTTCACCAACATCGTCCCCGGCAGCGCCGAGGTCGTGCGTCCCTGGGTCGACGCGTTGCGCAACGTCGGGTTCGCGGTCTTCGCGAAACCCAAGCTCAGCGACGACAGCGACGTCGACGACGACATGCTCGATCACATCGAGCTCCGCCGGCACACCGTCGGCCTGGCCGGGCTCGTCGTCGCGTCCGCCGATGGTCAGGCTTTCCGTGAGCCGCTGCTCGAGATCGCCGCCGAGGGCACGCCCGTCACCGTCATCGGATTCCGCGAGCACGCCGCGTGGGCGCTATCGTCGGAGAACATCGAGTTCATCGATCTCGAGGACATCGACGGCGTGTTCCGTGAGCCGCTACCCCGAATCGGGCTGGATTCCCTCCCCGACGACGGTGCGTGGCTCACCCCGTTCCGGCCCCTGGCGGCGCTCCTGCGCTGATCGTGGGTCACACCGCCGATCCCGTCCGACTCAGGTGTCACTCAGGCATGGCTGTAAGAATCGCCCGGTACTGTGCCCTGAGGAGGTCGGCACCCCACCGGTTCGGATCAGGGCATCTCGAGATCCCCACCCGTATTCAGGAAGGACATCGGCGTGTTCGGAGCCATCGGCACATTCGTCTATCGGATGCGCTTTGCCGTCATCGCCGTGCTCATCGCCCTGATGGGCTGCCTGGGCCTCTACGGGTTGGATCTGAACAAGCACCTGTCGCAGAGCGGCTGGTTCGACCCGACGTCGTCGTCGGATGCGGGCGCGAAGATTGCCGACAAGTCACTCGGCCGCGATCACAAATCCGACATCATCCTGCTGATCACGCCGCCCGAGGGCACCAAGGTCGACGACGTGGAGTTCGGCGCGAAGGTCGAGAACTTCGTCGACGCGCTGATCAAGGCGCACCCCGACATCGTCAATCGTGACGACCCGGGCGTGGTCGATCCGTTCTATCTGGCCAATCAAAACGCTGCCAGCAAGGCCGCGCAGGACACGATCCGCGCCCGCACCTTCAATCAGGACAAGACGCACGCCTTCATCAGCATCGGCGTCACCGGTAACGACGACACGGCGATCCTCCAGAACTACAAGACGATCGAACCGTTCTTCGAGGACATCTCCGGCAGATTCGATCTTCCCGGCACGACCTTCGAACTCGCCGGCCTGCAACCGGTCGCCGGCAGCATGGCCGACGGCATGGACAAGGACATCCGCCGTGCCGAGGTGATCGCCCTGCCCGTGGTCGCGTTGATGCTGTTCTTCGTCTTCGGTGGTGCCGTCGCGGCATTCCTGCCGGTCCTGATCGGCGGCCTGACCATCGCGGGCTCGCTGGGTCTGATGAAGGTCCTGGCGCAGGTCACCGAGCTCAACGTGTTCGCCCAGTCCGTGGTCACCCTGATCGGTCTGGGTATCGCCATCGACTACGGCCTGTTCATCGTCAGCAGATTCCGTGAGGAACTGGCAGAAGGCTATTCGACGAAAGCCGCGGTCCGAAGAACGGTGATGACCGCCGGTCAGACGGTCGTGTTCTCCGCCACGATCATCGTCGCCGCGCTGGCCTGTCTGCTGATCATGCCGCAGGGCTTCCTCAAGTCGGTGTCCTACGGCGCCATCGCCTCGGTGAGCCTCGCGGCGCTGCTGTCGATCACCGTGCTACCCGCCGCCCTCGGCATCCTCGGTCCGCGCGTGGACGCGCTCGGCTTCAAGTTCCTGCGCCGCACCAAGACCCGCGAGGAGATCGAGAACGGTTTCTGGGGGCGCCTGGCCGGCTGGGTGATGAAGCATCCGGTGGCGACGGCGGTGCCGACCGTGCTCATCCTGCTGGTCCTGACCATCCCGTTCGGCAGCATCAAGTTCGGCGGCATCAGCGAGGCCTATCTCCCGCCGGACAACGCGAACCGCATCGCGCAGGAGAATTTCGACACCTATTTCCCGACCGAACGCACCGAAGAGATCAAGCTGGTCATCGCCTACGACGCGAACAGCAGCGACGACGGCGCGAAGCTGGACGCGATCGCCACCGAGGCCAACAAGATCCCCGGCTTCACCAAGCAGTTCTCCACGTCCTCCGACGCCGGCGCTCTCTCCGGCACCTACGGAGACGACGGACCGGCCATCCTCCAGATGTCGGCCGGGCTCAAGGACCGCACCACCGCCGCCGAGGCCATCAAGGAACTTCGTGCGATCGACACACAGGGTCTACGGATGTGGGTCACCGGCACGCCGACCCTCACGCAGGACTCCATCGATGCGTTGATGGAGCGTCTACCGCTGATGGCGATCATGCTGGTGCTGATCACCGGCCTCCTGATGTTCCTCGCCTTCGGATCCGTCGTGTTGCCGATCAAGGCGGCGTTGATGACGGCCCTGGGACTCGGCGCCACCCTGGGCATCCTGACCTGGATCTTTGTCGATGGCCACGGTGCGGGGATCGCCAATTTCACCCCGGGACCCCTGTTCGCGGCGGTGCTGGTGTTGATCATCGCGATCATCTTCGGTCTGTCCACCGACTATGAGATCTTCTTGCTCTCCCGCATGGTCGAGGCCAGGCAGAAGGGCGCGAGTACCACCGAGGCCATCCGCCTGGGCACCGCCTACACCGGCCGCATCATCACTGCCGCCGCCGCGATCCTCGTGGTCGTGACGGGCGCGTTCGGTCTGTCCGAGATCGTGATGATGAAGTACATCGCGTACGGCATGATCGCGGCGCTCATCCTCGACGCCACCATCATCCGTATGCTGCTCGTGCCGTCGGTGATGAAACTCCTCGGCGACGACTGCTGGTGGGCACCCCGCTGGATGCAGACCCTGCAGCGCAAGATCGGGTTGGGCGAGACGATCCTCGACGACGAGCCCGACCAGATGCGCGACGCTGCGCGCGCCGCCCGTGTCCGCAGTGCGGGCAGCCTGGTCTCCGAAGCCCCGACCTCGGTCATGCGCTCGGCGCGGGCCGCGGTCGCCGGCGCGGCGGCCGGTCCCACCGCGGGTTCGGTACGACGACCCTCCACACCGTCGGCACCCATCCCGGCCGCACCGGCACCGGTCACCCCTGTCGGCGGAGCACGCCGCGGACCGTCGGCGCCCCCGTCGGGTCCCACGCGTACCCCGGCGCCCGGCACCACCCGTTCCGCGACGACTCCGGTCACCCCGCCGACACCGGGCGTTCCCGCGCCGCAGCCTTCCCGTGTCCCCCCCGCGCTGCCTCGCCGGTCCCGCCTGCGCCGCGACCCGAGCGAGTCACGTCCGGATACCGGCAGTTGGAGTCTCGGCTCCGGCGGCATCACCTCCGGCTCGTTCCCGGCGCAGCCGCAGGCCCGGACCACCGCGACTCCCGCAGCGCGACCCGCACCTGCGCGTGCGCCGCAAACACCTCGAACACCGGCACCTGCTCCGCAGCCGCCGCAGCAGCCGCGACAGTCGCGACCGGCCGCGCCGACACCCGGCGGTGCTCGGCAGGCTCCCGTGGCGTCACCCGCACCCCAGGCGCCCCAGGCCCAGACACCGCAGACCCCAACACCGCAGACCCCCGCACCCCGCCCGCAGGCACCCCAACCGCAATCGGCACAACCTCGGCCCGGACAGTCCCGCCCCGGGCAGCCGGCCGATCCGCGGGATTCGGTGCTGGCTCGCCGCCCCGCACTCGATCAGACGGGTAAGCGGCCGCTGGCGGCCTCCCTCGCGCCGGAGAACGCCGAGCCCACGGCACCCGCAACACCCGACGAGCCGGCCTCCGGCAAACGCTCCCGACCCGAGGACGGCAAGCGGTCGCGGACCGAGAACTCCGACGGCACCAGCAGGCAGATCAGCGTGCAGGATCTGTTGCGCCGCAGCAAGTCCGACTGATCAGGCGGTCGTCGCCCTCACTCCTCGTCGAGCCCGTGCTCGATGGCGTATCGGGTGAGTTCCACGCGATTGCCGAGTTGGAGTTTGCGCAGCGTCGCCTGGACATGATTCTCCACCGTGCGGTGACTGATGGCGAGTCGCCGGGCAATTTGCTTGGCGCTCAATCCTTTTGCCACGTGGCGGAGTACCTCGGTCTCGCGGTCGGTGAGGACCGGCAGGTCCGGGGCCGCGTCGGGTTCCCGTGACATCCGGCGGTACTCGCCGAGGATGAGGCCGGCGAGTCCCGGCGTGAACACGGCCTGCCCGGCTCCTGTCGCGCGAACCGCGTCGACGAGCTCGGCGCGCGACGCGCTCTTCACGAGATAGCCACTGGCGCCGGCCTTCACAGCCTCGAGCACATCGTCACGCTCATCCGATGCGGAGAGCACCAGCACCCGCGACACCGGCGACACGGCGAGCACCTGCGCGGTGGCCTGCGCACCGTTGCCGTCGGGTAACTGCATGTCCATCAACACCACGTCGGGCTGCACCGCGCCGGCCCGACGCGTTGCGCTGCCCACGCCGTCTGCGGTGGCCACGATCTCGAATCCCTCGTCCTGCAGGTCGCGCGCCACCCCGTCTCGCCACATCGGATGATCGTCGACGACCATGATGCGCAACGGTTCCCCACTCATCCCGCCTCCTTCTGTTCCGCCGCCGACACATCCTTAGCCGCCGACACGCCCTTAGCCGCCGCCGCGCTGTTCGCCACCGCGACGGTCCCGGTCGGTATCGTCAGTTCCCATTCGGTCCCCTCACCGGGACCGGTGTAGATCTCCGTCCGGCCGCCGAGCGCCTCGATCCGCCCGATGATCGACTTGGACACCCCCATCCGCCCCTGCGACCGTGCCTGTTCCAGTCGTCCCTCCGGGATTCCCACCCCGTCGTCGCGGACGGTCACGATGACCTCGCTACCCAGATCTTCCAGCAACACAAAGCTTTTCGCACCCGTACCGGCGTGCTGCCGGGTGTTCTCGACGGCGTTGCGGACCGCGGCGCGGATCTCATCGGCCTCCGCCGCGTCAACGATCACCGCACCTCCCGGTGCGCTCACCGACACGTCGTCGGCGACCAGCGTGCGCAGTGCCGCCGCGAGGTCGACGGACTGCCCGCCTACCGAGTCGCCCGCCGCCCCGCCGATCTCCCCGCCGGTATCGGCGATCAACGCCCGCAACGCCCGTTCCTGTTCTCCGGCCAGTTCGGCCAACTGCGTTGTGGCCCCGCCGATCTCGCGTCCCCGCTTGCTGATCAACGCCAGCGTCTGCAACACCCCGTCATGCACCTCACGCGACAGCCGCTCCCGCTCCTCGGTCGCCGCCGCCAGCCTGGCCGCCCGCGCCAGCGCGATCTGCGCACGACGCGCGATGACCGCCGCGAGCCCTACCGCCATCCCGGTGGCGACGATGACGATGATCGTGGCGTTGCGTCCGAAGTCGAAACTGATGTCGCCCTTGACGAAGATGCTCGTCCCGCCGATGAACAGTCCGGCGACGATCCCCCACCAGGGACCGGCGAGCAACGCCGCGGAGATCACCGCATTGGTGGCCCACAGGGTCGTCGGCCACGACTGATTGTTCAGAATCCAGTCCGCCTCCGCGACGTACGACGTCGACAGCATCATCGCCGCGGCGATGATCACCTCGGCGATCACCCAGTAGCGGTTACGCGCGAAGCCGGCGAAGTAGCCGATCCCACAGGCCAGCGTCCACGCGGTGAGCAGCGCGAACAAGACCCAGGTCACGGTCGGGCGGGCGAGATCGCCGTTGATGGCGATCTGGAAACCCAGTGCATAGCAGTAGGAGACGGCACGGAACAGTTGCGCACCGCGCCACAGCGGACCCACCGGATCGGTATCGGCCTCGGCCGCCAATTGTGCCGCCCGACTCGGTGTCTCACCACCGACCGGGTTCCTCACGGCGAATCCTCCTCGCGCTGTGGGGGTTCGTCCGGCGGGGACTCACCTGGCGGGGACTCACCAGGCGGCGACTCACCAGGCGGCGACTCACCGGCCGGCAGATCCTCGACGATGCGCTCCGGCTGTAGCCGGTCCCAGGTCGGCGAATCCGATTCGGCATGGTGCAGCGGAGCATCCGCGGCCGGAGCATCCTCGTGAACCGTGGGGTCATGGGTATGCAGATACCGCACAGCGGTATTCGCGAAGGCGATGAGCGGCACCGCGAGCAGACCACCCACGATGCCGCCGGCCACGATGCCGCCGGCGATCGCCAACACCACCGCGACCGGATGCAGACGCACCGTCCGGCCGAGGAGGAAGGGCTGCAGGACATGGCTTTCCAGCTGCATCACGCCCACCACGATGGCGAGCGCGATGACCGCGGCGATCCAGCCCTTGGTGACCAGCGCGACGAGCACGGCAAGGGTGCCGGTGGCCAACGCACCGACGATCGGCACGAACGCACCCAGAAAGACCAGTGATCCGAGGGGCAGCGCGAGCGGCACCTGCAAAATGGCAAGCCCCACACCGATACCCAACGCGTCGACGAATGCGACGACGACCGTGGCGCGCACATAGCCGATCAGCGTGCCGAAGCCCGCGATGCCGGCCGCATGCACGCGCGGACGGGTGCCGCGGGGTATCACGCGGGTAACGAACTCCCAGATCTGGCCGCCGCCGTAGAGGAAGAAGATGACCAGGAACAGGGTCAGCAGTGCACCGGTGAGGATTTCGGTCGCGGTGGTGGCCGTGGCGAGCGCACCGGAGGTGAGGCGCTCCTGGTTGTTCTGCAGCATGTTGATGACGTCGCTGCCGAAGTTGCGCACCTGATCCTCGTCGAGCCGCAGCGGACCGTCGACGAGCCAGTTGCGCACCTGGTCAACGGTTTCGGTGATCGCGGCGGTCAATGCGGGTAGGCCACGGACGAATTCGCGCACCACGAAGGTCATCACGCCGGCCACCACCGCCAGCGAGCCGATGATGGCGATCACCACCGCGAGGGATCGAGGTGTGCGGTGCCGGTTCATCAGGTCGACGAACGGGACGAGCATCGCGGAGACGAGGATGGCCAGCGCCACCGGGACCAGGACTTCCTCGAATCGGCTGAAGACCTCCATCACCGCCCACACGGCGGCGGCGATCACCAGCAGCCGCCACCCCCACTCGGCAGTCGCCCGCACCAGCGCGGGCACCTTGGCGCGGTCGAGTTCGGCGAGGTCCGAGGTTGATTCCGCACCCGGCGAGGCATGGGTCACAGAGTTCAGCCTAGCTGTCGTTACCCTTGTTCCCATGTCGTCGGACCCCTCGACGGTCGATCAGGCCGTCCCGCGCCGACGCTTCTGGTGGGTTCGGTGGGTTCTCGTGACGATCGTCGTCGTCATCCTCGCCGTCGAACTCTTCTTCATCTGGCCCCGTCTCGAGCAGGCGTGGGAGCGCATCGATCAGCTGAACTGGGTGTGGATCGTGGCCAGCATCCTGGCCGCGATGGCCTCGATGGACAGCTTCGCGCAGGTCCAGCGCGCGCTGCTGCGATCGGCCGGCGTGAAGGTGCGTCAACTGCAGTCCCTGGCGGTGATCCTCGCCGCGAACTCCCTGAGCGTCACAATGCCCGGCGGTCAGGTGCTGGCCCCGGCGTTCACCTATCGGGAGACCCGACGCTGGGGTGCGACGCCGGTCGTGGCGTCGTGGCAGGTCGTGATGTCGGGATTGCTGGCCGGCATGGGTCTGGCCGTCCTCGGATTCGGCGGGGCAATGCTCGCCGGCGCCAAGACGAGCCCGTTCTCCGTGGTGTTCTCGGTCGTCGGGTTCCTCGCCGTCCTCGTCGTCGTGCAGTATCTGGCGAGTCATCCGGAATCGCTGCAGACGATCGGCATCCGCATCCTCGCGTGGATCAATCAGATCCGTAACAAGCCCGAGGATCACGGCGTCGACACGTTGCGGGAGACGCTTGAGCAGCTGCGCGCCGTGCATCTGTCCCGCAAGGACGGGTCGATCGCCTTCGGGTGGAGCCTGTTCAACTGGGTCGCCGACGTCGCGTGCCTCGCGTTCGCGTGCTGGGCCGTCGGCGGGGACCCGAGCATCTCGGGCCTGATGGTCGCCTATGCGGCGAGCAAGGCCGTCGGGACGGCGGTCCCGCTGCTGCCGGGCGGACTCGGCGTCGTCGACGCCGTCCTGGCACCGGCCCTGGCCAGCGCCGGGATGCCGTTCGCCGACGCCATCCTCGCCGTCCTCGTCTACCGCCTGATCAGCCTCGTCCTGGTCGCGGCGGTGGGGTGGATCGTCATCTTCGCGCGGTTCCGCTCCACCTACCGATCGACCGAGACGATGGACGAGGAGATGGCCGACGATCTCAACCGGACCGACGACGGGGAGGACTCGGGTTCTCCGAACCGGTCCGACCCGCTACCGTAGGTGGCCATGAGCACCGAGACGGCCGACGACATCCGTACCCCGTCGCCGACGGCTCTGCCGCTGCTCCTGACCGCCGGGATCGATCTGGTCGCGGTGACGATCTTCGTCCTCATCGGACGCGCCAATCATCACAACGGTTTCGCCATCCTCGGCGTCCTGCAGACGCTGTGGCCGTTCGTCGTGGGTGCCGCGGTCGGCTGGTCGTTGGTCTACGTCTACTCACATATCGGTTCCAGCGACTGGTTCGGGCACGATTTCCGCCCCGAGCGCGTCGCCTCCGGCGTGGTGATCTGGCTGTGCACCATCATCGTCGGCATGATCCTGCGCTACCTGCTGCATCAGGGTGTCGCGGTGAGTTTCGTGATCGTGGCCTCGATCTCGACGGCGCTCTTCCTGATCGGGTGGCGGGCCGCCGCGGCAGTCATCGCGCGGCGTCTCGCCTGAACATCTCCGGCGCTATTTGATCCTGAAGTACTTCTGCGCCACCTGCAGTGCCGCGGTACCCGACTTCGCACCCTCGGTGTAGACGACGATGACCTTGCCGCCCTGGAGGCCGATGAACCAGCCCGGCCCCTGCGGACCGTTGGTGCCGACGAGCGCGCGTAGACCCGGGGCCTTGGTGAGGTCGCTGGCGTCGCCCTTCGACGCGGTGGTGGCCATCGAGGCCAGGATCGGCCCGGTGACCGCGGGATCGAGTTCACCGAGGCTGCCGCCGACGACCTTGGTGGGCACCCCGTCGATGACGTGCGGGGCCACCGACGTCTTCTCGCCGGAGCGTCCGCGGGCGAGCGCGACACCGAGTGCGGCCATGTTCATGATCGACACGTTCATCGATTCGGGGCTGTAGTCGATGGTGGTGACGCCCGGCTGTCCGAGGGCGGGGGCGCTGGCACCGGGAACGGTGAACTGCACCCCGAGACCCAGGCGATCGAGCAACTGGCCGCCGTTCTCCTGATTCGCATTCGCTGCACGGTCGACGGCGTCGAGCACCGGATCCAGCGTCGAGCCGACCGGATAGGTGGCGTCGACGTTGATGCCGCGGTCGACGGCATACGAGTTCTGCGCCATGCCGAGGATCGCGCCGGTCGCGGCGTCGAGCGTCATGATCGCGGCGGGCTGTCCCACCTCGACGGCGGCGTCGCCCAGCGTGAGCTGCATGTTCTGATCGACAGTGGTCTTCACGTCGGGTCCGGGAGGCCCCTGATCGCCGGCGAGTTTGCGCGGCTTGAGCCCCGGGCCGACGAGCTGGACCTGCCACCCCGACGTCGCGTCGCGGATGGCCTGCCAGTAGTTCGTGAGTCCGTCCTCGAGCGGCGACGAGAGTCGACGATCGGCCATGACCAGCATCCCGGCCTTGCGCACCGTGACGCCCGGGACCCGGTCCGGATCGGCGGTGAGGACCTCCATGTCGGAGTTGCGCAGCGTCACGGCGGTAATCGGCTTACCCGGCTGCGCGGCCAGCTTCTCGGTGATGACCGACGAGGTCACCATCGGCGCGATGGGCGCGATCGTCCGCGCCAGCGCGCTGGCCGACTTCTTGACGTCCTTGGTCTGGGTGGGATCGAGGATGATCTCGTTGACCGGCTGCAGGAACATGAACGTCTTGCCCGAACGGCTGAGCACCTTGGGTGAGGGAGTCGCGTCGGTACGGATCTGACGGAGCTGACCGCCGGCCGGCAGGCCGGGGTAGATGAGCGTGGGTTCCCAGGTCAGCCTCCACCCGGTGGACAGATGGCGGGCGGTGCCCTGGCTGACGGCGTCGAAGGTGCGGTCGTGTGCCCACTTGTAGGTGGTCTTCAGGGAGAACGACGCGGTGCCGTCGCTGTACTCGACGGGGTTCTGCACGGTGACGTCGATGTTCTGGGCGTGCATGGCCTGCAGGGTCTCGGTGAGGACCTCACCGGCCTGGCCGGGGGCCGTCGTGAAGGCCGCGGCGCCGCCGGCGTCCTGCCGTTCGAGCGCCTCGGCATACGAGGCCACCGCCGCAGCAGCGCTGTCGTCAGCCGACGACGCACCGCACGAGCTCACCACGAGCCCGCTGACCACTACCGCGCACACCACCACCGGCGCGCGCTTCACCCAAGACTTCATAGTCACAATTTTCACTCGTGTAACACTCGTTGGCGAGCATGCCAGCTTCCGTTCAGGATGCAGAACTGTCACGATCATATCTCGAACCCCGGAATGCACCATGTCGGACGGTCCCCATAATGGGTTATGACCTTCTCGGTGTTCCGCGACAGTGATCGATCCACGACCACGACCGACTGGGTGACGTCCCGACACAGCTTCTCCTTCGGAGATCACTACGACCCATCAAACACCCACCACGGGGTTCTCTTGGTGAACAACGAGGAAATCGTCCTGCCAGGTCAGGGCTTCGACACTCATCCACACCGGGAGACCGAAATCGTCACGTGGGTCACCTCCGGCTCACTGATCCACCAGGACTCGGAGGGGAACTCCGGGGTCATCTATCCCGGACTCGCCCAGCGGATGAGCGCGGGCCGCGGCATCCTGCATTCCGAGCGCAACGACACCTGGCACGACGCCGCCGGCACCCCGCATCCGCCGGGTGAACCGACCCGCTTCGTCGCGATGTGGATCCTGCCCGACGACCGGGGCCGCGATCCGTCCTATGCCCAGCACGACGTCGACGACGATCTCGCCACCGGCACGCTCGTCCCCGTCGCATCGGGCGATCCCGCCGTCGACTCGGCCATCCGGATCGCGAATCGGTCGTCGACGCTGTATGCCGCCCGCCTGCCTGCCGGCGGCCGCGCCCGGCTGCCCGCCGGACGTCACCTGCATATGTTCGTCGTCGACGGTGTCGTCCAGCTCTCCGGAGAGACGCTGGCCACCGGCGACTCGCTGCGCGGTGCCGATCTCGGTGGCGAACCGGTGACCGCCGCCCAGGCCTCCGAGGTGCTCATCTGGTCGATGGATTCCGCCCTCGGCGACGGTTAACCGATGACGCGGCGTGCTCGCGATGCCAGGATGGAGGGGTGACGACTTCGCAGACGAACAGCACGCCCGTATCCGGCCTCGACCTCGAGTGGGTCGACGATTCGATCCGCGTCCAGGACGACCTGTTCGCACATGTCAACGGCAAGTGGCTCACCTCCCATGTGATCCCGGAGGATCGGTCCGTCGACGGCGCGTTCCACGTCCTGCGCGACCGTGCCGAGGAGAACGTCCGCGACATCATCACCGAGGCCGCCGAGTCCGGGGCGGCCAGCGGCAGCGACGCACAGAAGATCGGCGATCTGTACGCCTCCTTCATGGACACGACCCACATCGACGCCCTCGGTATCGGACCGATCTCCGGCGAACTCGAGAAGATCGCCGCGATCTCCTCCACCGCCGAGCTCGCGACCCGCATCGGCCGGCTGCAGCGCCACGGCGTCGGCGGGCTCCTCGGCTTCTACGTCGACACCGACGCCCGCCAGTCCGACCGCTATCTCGTGCATGTCATGCAGTCGGGCCTCGGCCTGCCCGACGAGTCGTACTATCGCGAGGACAAGCACACCGCGACCCGCGACGCCTACCTCGCGCATGTCGCGCAGATGTTCGGTCTCGCCGGATTCGACGACGCCGAGCAGCGTGCCTCGACGATCCTCGATCTCGAGACGGCCATCGCCGCCGCACACTGGGACGTCGTCCGCCGCCGCGATGCGGAGTTGAGCTACAACCTGATGACTCTCGCTGAATTCACCTCCACGGCAAACGGATTCGACCTCGGTGCCTGGCTCGGCGGGCTCGGCACCAGCGGTGATGCCACGTTCGCCGAGGTCGTCGTCGGGCAGCCGTCGTATGTGTCCGGTGTCGCCGAACTCGTCGCCACCCGCCCGCTCGAGGACTGGAAGACCTGGCTCACGTGGCGACTGCTGCGCTCGGCCGCACCGTATCTCTCCGCTCCGTTCGTCGACGAGAACTTCGACTTCTACGGCCGCACCCTGACCGGCGCCGAGACCAACCGTGACCGGTGGAAGCGGGGCGTCGGCTTCGTCGAGGGTGCGATGGGCTTCGCCGTCGGAAAACTGTACGTGGACAAGCACTTCGGCCCCGAGGCGAAGGCGCGGATGGATGAGCTCATCGCCAATCTGGTGGAGGCCTACCGTCGCAACATCTCCGACCTGGAGTGGATGACACCGGCCACCAGGGAGAAGGCACTGGCCAAGCTGGACAAGTTCACGCCGAAGATCGGCTACCCCGCACGGTGGCGTGACTACTCGGCGCTGACCGTCGATCGCGGCGATCTCATCGGGAACGTCGCACGGGCGTCGTCGTTCGAGCAGGACCGCGAGTTCGCCAAGATCGGCTCCCCCGTCGATCGCGACGAGTGGTTCATGACGCCACAGACCGTCAATGCCTACTACAACCCCGGCATGAACGAGATCGTCTTTCCCGCAGCGATTCTCCAGCCGCCGTTCTTCGACCCCGACGCCGACGACGCCGCGAATTACGGTGGGATCGGCGCGGTCATCGGACACGAGATCGGCCACGGCTTCGACGATCAGGGCGCCAAGTACGACGGCGACGGCAACCTGATCGACTGGTGGACCGACACCGATCGCACCGAGTTCTCCGGACGCACCCGCAAGCTCATCGAGCAGTACAGCGAGTTCACCCCGGAAGGTCTGGATTCGGAGTACAAGGTCAACGGCGAGTTCACCATCGGCGAGAACATCGGTGATCTCGGCGGGCTCTCCATCGCGCTGGTCGCGTACCGGTTGGCCACCGCGGGCACCGAGGTCCCCACCATCGACGGACTGTCCGGCGATCAGCGTGTGTTCTTCAGCTGGGCACAGATCTGGCGCACCAAAACCCGTGATGCCGAAGCGATTCGACGTCTCTCCATCGATCCGCATTCGCCGCCGGAGTTCCGCTGCAACGGGGTCGTCCGCAACATCGACGCCTTCTACGAGGCGTTCGACGTCGCCCCCGGTGATGACCTCTACCTCGACGAATCCCAGCGGGTGCGGATCTGGTGAGATGACCGGGTTCGAGCAGTTCACGCATCGCGAGATCGTCCGGGCGTTTCTGCGGCCCATCGTGGCGGCGATCATCTTGTTGGCCGGCTACTTCGTGCTGCCGATCAACAAGGCGAGCGACGCGAACCTGTTCGGACTCGCCATCGGTGCGGCACTGCTCACGTGGTTCTGCGTCTGGGAGATCAAGCAGTTCCTGTCCGCGAAATACCCTGTCGCGCAGGCCATCGAGATGATCGTCGCGCTCGCCACCTTCTACATCGTGGCGTTCGCGACGACCTATTACCTGTTCTCCGAGTACGCGGACGGCAGCTTCAATCAACGCCTCACCCGGATCGATGCGCTCTACTTTTGCCTGACGGTGTTCACCACCACCGGCTTCGGCGACATCTCCGCGCAGAGTCAACCGGCGCGCGTCGTCGTGTCCATCCAGATGGCCAGCACCCTGATCCTGCTGGGTCTGGGCATCCGGTTGTTCAATCTCCTGCTGGAGCGGCGGACCCGTGCGGTCGCGCCGCCCCGGCAGGAGGATGAGCCCCGGCGAGACGATGCCGAGTGATCAGTAGTCGTCGTCGCCGTAGACGATCATGCCGCGAATGTTGTTGCCCTCCAACATGTCGTCGTAGGCCTCGTTGATCTGATCGAGGCGGTAGGTGTTGGTGACGAGGTCGGAGAGATTGAGCTTGCCCGCGCGGTACTCATTGAGCAGCGTCGGCACCTGGGTGCGCGGGCTGGCGCCACCGAAGATGGCTCCCTGCACGCGCTTCTGCAGCAGGGTCAGCTCGAAGAGATTCAGCTGGGCATCCATGGCGGCGAAGTTGCCCATCCCGGTGACGACGACCTGTCCGCCCTTGCCGGTCAGCGCGAGGGCCGGCGCGATCATCGAGCCGTCGATCTCACCGACGGTGAGGATCGTCGTGTTGGCCATGCGTCCCCAGCTGAGCTCGCCGAGGACCGTCAGCGCATCCTCCATCGATTCGAAAGTATGTGTCGCACCCAGCTTTTCGGCCATCTGCCGCTTGAACGGCACCGGATCGATCGCGACGACGAGCCGTGCGCCGGCCGCCGCGGCGCCCTGCACGGAGTTGATGCCGACGCCGCCGATGCCCACCACGACGACGATGTCACCGGCGTGCGTGCCACCGATCTCCACCGCCGATCCCCAGCCGGTGGCCACACCGCAGCCGAGCAGCGCCGCCTCCTTGAGCGGGATGTCGTCCTCGATCTTGACCAGCGACGCCTGATTCACCGTGATGTAGGGGGCGAAGGTACCGAGCAGACACATCTGGGTCAGGCCCGTGCCGTCGGCGGTGGTGGCGCGATGCGTGTCGTCGGAGATGGCGAGGCCGGTGAGCAGCCGCGCGCCCTCGTCGCAGAAGTTCTGGTCCCCGCGGGAACACGGTTCACACACACCGCACGCCGGGATGAAGGCGGTGACGACGTGATCGCCCTCCTTGAGGTGGGTGACGCCGGGGCCGACCTTGTGCACGATGCCGGCACCCTCGTGCCCACCGAGCACCGGCATCGGCGCGGGGCTGTCACCCGTGCGCAGATGATGATCCGAGTGGCACAGGCCCGAGCTGACGAGCTTGACCTGAACCTCACCGGCAACCGGATCGCCGAGCTCGAACTCCTCGATCTGCCACTTCTCGCCCGGTGCCCGCAGAATTGCGCCCTTGGTCTTCATCCGCACTCCTCATGAGTTCATCGACGGTCAAACGCACCCGCGTGCGCGCCCTACCGACATCGTGCCCAGCCGGACCGATGCCCTGGGCCGCTTTGCGCAAACCCATGCCACGATGGACCCATGGCACCGACCTCGAACGGCACCCGACGACATCTGCGCTGGATTCTGCCGGCGGTTCTGCTGCTGGCCTGGCTGGTGATCGGTGGTGTCACCGGGCCCTTCGCCGGGAAGCTGTCGTCGGTCGCGACGTCGGATAACAGCGCCTTTCTGCCCGCGTCGGCGGAGGCGACGCAGGTCGAGAGTCAGCTCGGTGCCTTCGAGGACACCGATTACATTCCCGCGATCGTCATCGCCGAACGAACCTCGGGCCTGACCCCGGCCGACACGGCCTACCTCACCGAGGCGACGTCGGGGCTCAAGGGCCAACCCGGATTCGCCGACGCCTTCTCACCGGCGCTGCCATCCGCGGACGGCCAGGCCGCGGAGATGTTCATCCCGATCGTCGCCGCCGGCGAGCCGAGCGATGCGGTGGAACTCCTGCGCGACAAACTCGCGAATCCGCCCGACGGACTGACCGTGAAGGTCACCGGACCGGCCGGCAGCATCACCGATCTCGCCGAGTCCTTCGCCGGCATCGACGGCCTGCTGCTGCTCGTCGCGGGTTCGGGCGTGTTGCTGATCCTCGTGATCGTCTACCGCAGCCCGATCCTGCCGTTCGTCGTCCTCATCTCCGCGGTGTTCGCACTCGGCCTCGCGTCGGGCGCGGTGTACTTCCTGACCAAACAGGGAGTACTCGATCTCAACGGCCAGAGTCAGGGCATCCTGTTCATCCTGGTCTTCGGTGCGGCCACCGATTACGCGCTTCTGCTCGTCTCGCGCTACCGCGAGGAACTGATGGCCACCGAGGACAAGTACGACGCCCTGCGCGCCGCGTGGCGGGCCACCATCGAACCGGTCGGCGCGTCGGCGGGCACGGTGATCGCCGGTGTGCTGTGCCTGCTGCTCAGCGACCTCAACTCCAACCGCAGCCTGGGCCCGGTCGCCGCGATCGGCATCGTGGCGTCGTTCCTCGCCTCCATGACGTTCCTGCCCGCCGCGCTCGCACTGCTCGGTCGGGCGGCGTTCTGGCCGTTGCGACCCCACTATCAGCCCGACGTCGATCTGAAATCCGGGTCGACACACCGGTTCTGGCGATCCATCGCGGACAAGGTCGCGGCACGTCCGCGCGTCATCTGGATCGTGACGCTGATCGTGCTGCTCGTCGGGGCGTCGTTCGCGCCGACCTTCAAGTCCGACGGCATCGCCGAGAACGACTTCTTCGTCAATTCCGTCGACTCCGTCGAGGGCGCCGAGATCCTCGGTGCCCACTTCGACGCCGGCAGCGGCACACCCACCTGGATCATCACGAACCAGGCCCAGGCGACGGCCGTTCTCGACGCGACGAAGGCCGTCGACGGCGTGGGGGCGGCCACCGTCACCGAACGCGACGGCGCACCGATCGTGTCGAACGGGAAGATCGCCATCCAGGCGACACTCACCGACAGCGCCGATTCTCTGGCCGCACAGGACACCGTCGTCCGCATCCGGGATGCGGTCCATCCGATCGCCGGGGCCGACGCCCAGGTGGGCGGCGCCACCGCCATCGATCTGGACACCCGGACGACGGCCATCCATGACCGCAACCTGATCATCCCGGTGGTGCTGCTCGTCGTCTTCGTCATCCTGGTGTTGTTACTGCGCAGCCTCCTCGCACCGGCTCTGCTGTTGGCCACCACGGTCTTGAGCTTCGCCACGACGCTGGGCGTCTCCGCGCTGCTGTTCAACGGCCCGTTCGGTTTCCCCGGCTCCGATCCGGTGGTGCCGCTGTTCGCGTTCGTCTTCCTGGTCGCGCTGGGCATCGACTACAACATCTTCCTGATGACGCGCGTCCGAGAGGAAGCGCTGAAACACGGGACCCGACTGGGCATGATCCGGGGCCTCACCGCGACCGGCGGCGTCATCACATCGGCCGGTGTGGTGCTCTCCGCCACGTTCTCCGCGCTGGCGGTGATCCCGTTGCTGTTCCTCGTCCAGGTCGCGTTCCTGGTCGCCTTCGGCGTGCTCGTCGACGCGTTGATCGTGCGCACCCTGTTGGTCCCGGCGCTCACCCTCGACATCGGACGGCGCATCTGGTGGCCGTCCGCGCTGTCCCGCAAGGACGAACCTGAGAGTTCCGCCAAAGACCGGTCGGCCGTCGACACCCCCGTTTAGCGTCGAGGTCACATACGCGCTGAAGCAGCCCGGCGCCGACCCTGAGGTGGTGACTCTCGATGACGCTCGTCGAACCCCATACCCCGCATCGCGAGGGTTTCGCATCGCTGCGCCGCGGTGGCCTCAACTGGGACTCGTTTCCGTTGCGGCTCTTCACGAAAGGCAACGCCCGATTCTGGGATCCGACGGCGATCGACTTCTCCCGCGACGCCCGGGACTGGCAGGATCTCACCGACGAGCAGCGCCGCAGTGCCACCTATCTCGTCGCGCAGTTCGTCGCCGGGGAGGAAGCCGTCACCCAGGACATCCAGCCGTTCATGAGCGCGATGGCCGCCGACGGCCGGTTCGGCGACGAGATGTATCTATCGCAGTTCTGTTTCGAGGAGGCCAAGCACACCCAGGTCTTCCGCCTGTGGATGGATGCGGTCGGTTTGCACGACGACCTGCATCCGTTCGTCGCCGATAACCCCTGTTACCGGGCACTGTTCTACGAGGAACTCCCGCAGGCACTCGGAATCCTCGAATCCGATCCGTCGCCGCGTAATCAGCTACGGGCCAGCGTCACCTACAACCATGTCATCGAGGGCAGTCTTGCCCTGACGGGATACTTTGCGTGGCAGCGCATTTGCACTCGCTTCGACATCCTGCCGGGGATGCAGACCCTGATCCGCCTCATCGGCGATGACGAACGCCGCCACATGGCCTGGGGCACCTTCACCTGCCGACGCCTCGTCGCGCTCGACGACTCGCTGTGGGATGCGGTCGTCGAGCGGATGGGCGAGTTGATGCCGTTGGCACTCGGCATGATCACGTGGGTCAATCAACGCTTCGACGAGCATCCCTTCGGCATCGACAGCGACGAGTTCCTCCGTTACGCCGCCGACCGCGGTCAACGTCGCCTCGGGGCGATCGAATCCGCCCGCGGGCGCCCGGTGGCGGAGATCGATCTGGACTACTCCCCCGAGGTCCTCGAAGAACGCTTCGGTCAGGAGGACCGCGAGGCGATGGGCGCCGACTGAGCGGTCCGTCCCCGGACTGCACCGAGGTCGACGACCCGCGTGCTGCGCGCCTGCGCCAGACGGTGATTGTGGGTCACCAGCAACGCACCCGTGCCGGCGTCCACCAGGTCGGCGAGCACCCCGATGACCCGGCGCGCCGACACCGGATCGAGCATCGCCGTCGGCTCGTCACAGAGCACGTAATCCGGTGCGGCAACCAGGATTCGGGCCAGGCAAGCGCGTTGAAGCTGTCCGTCGCTGACCTGTGCGGGGAACCGGTCGAGGAGCGTGGCGTCGAGTCCGACCCGCTCGAGAATCCCCGCGAGATCGATGTCACGCCGGACTATTGCCGCCGGTTCCGCGATGATCCGCCGCACCGTCCACCGCGGATTGCACACCTGCCGGGGATGCTGCGCCAGGATGCCGAGGCCCCCGACGCGCGACGCGGCGGCGCCGTCGTAGGTGACGGTGCCCGCGGTGGGCGGGGTGAGTCCGGTCAGTATCCGCAGCAGCATCGTCTTGCCGGTGCCGGACGCGCCGACGACGCCGGTGATCTCGCCGGGGATGATACGAATATCGATGTTCTCGAACAGGATTCGTCCGTCGAAGGTCTTGGTCAGTTTCGTCCCGTGGATGCCGGCGGCCACCGGATTCGCGCTCATCAGATCACCTGCTCGAAGAAGTCGGCGAGATACGGTTCCCGGCTCGCCGCGATGTCCACGGGATCTGCCTGGGCGACGACGGCACCCGCACGCATCACCGCGATGCTGTGACAGGAGTCGGCAGCGAGGAGCGCGTCGAGATCGTGGGTGATCACCAGCACCGCCGTCCCCGCTGCCGCCGCGGCACCGAGCAGGTCCCAGATCCCCGCGGCCAGTTCGGGATCGAGGGCCGACGTCGGTTCGTCGGCCACCAGGATCGACGGATCACCCGCCAGTGCCGCCGCGATCGCCGCGCGCTGCGCCATGCCGCCGGAGATCTCGTGTGGATACCGGTCCAGTGCCCACCGCGGATACCCGGCAGCGGCGCACAGGTCGTCGACGCCCCGTGAACCACGCAGCACCGCAACAACTTCGGCGAGTTGATCCCCGATGGTGCGTACCGGCGTGAACGATGTCGACGCCGATTGCGGCACCAGACCGACGACCCGACCCCGCACCGCCGCCCACTCCGGATCGCGGACGGTCAGCGACCGATCGCCGATGCGCACCTTCCCGGACACCTGGGCGCCCGGCGGCAACAAACCACTCAGCGCGGCGGCCACCATCGATTTCCCGCATCCGCTCTCACCGATGAGCGCGGTGACCTGCCCCGCCGGGACGTGCAGACTCACGTCGTCGAGGACACGGACCGATCGTTGCCGCCCGCGGCGTCGCGCGACGATGTCGACGGTGAGCGTCTCCAGCGATGCTCCGCTGATACCTGCCATCACCACACCTGCCCCACCGGTACGGAGACCGCTCGTTTGAGCGCCGTGCCTGCGGCCGCGCACGCGAGCGCGGTGATCACCAAAGCCAACCCGGGTACCGCGAGGGTCCACCAGGCGCCGGTCAACACGTCACCACGGGCCTGACCGAGCAGCGTGCCCAGGCTCGCCTGATCCGGGGAGAGCCCGACGCCGAGGAACGACAGCGTCGTCTCATGCCACACCGCGTGCGGGAGCAGGATCGTCATCGCCACCAGCGCCTGTCCGGTCACCGCGGGCAACAGGTGTCGGGAGGCGATGAACCACCGCGACGCGCCGGTGAGCCGGGCATTCTCGATCCACCCCGCCGAGGAGTTGTCGAGCAGTTCGGCCCGCACCACGCGGGCCACCGCCGGCCAGTGGGTCAACGCGATCGACGCGATGATCGCTATCGGCTCACCACGCGACATCGCCGCGATCACCACTCCGACGACGAGGTGCGGCAATGCGTTCACACCGTCGACGACGCGCATCACGACCGCGTCGAACCAGCCGCCGATCGTCACCGATCCGATGCCGATCGCCAGGCCGATCACCGTCGAGATCACCGCGCACAGCGCGGCGATGATCAGCGAGATCCGCAGCCCCTCCGCGGTGCGCACACCGAGGTCGTAGCCGGAGTGATCGGTGCCGAGCAGGGTGCCGTCGCCCGGTGCCCGCAATGCGCCGGCGAAGTCGGCCACCTGATCGCCGGCGAACAGCGGCCAGACCAGCGCGACGAGCGCCACCGCGCCCAGCACCAACCATGGTGTGTACTCACGGGCGCCGCGTTCCCGAATCTGGATCATGCCGCCAGTCCGATCCTCGGGTCGATCACGACGGCCGCCGCGTCCGAGAGGGCCGAACCGAGCAGCACCAGCGCCGCCGATCCGACGGCCAAGGCGGCCAGCAGCGAGAAGTCGAGTGCGACAGCCGATTCCACCAAAGCCTCAGCGAGACCCGGCCAGCCGAACACGGTCTCCACGATCGCGGCCCCGGCAATGAGTTCGGGTAGCCGCGTGCCGAGCAGTGCCAACATCGGCAACACCGACACCGGCGCGACATGTCCGCGCAGCAGCGCCCACCCGCCGATACCGCGCGCCCGGGCCGCGGTCACCGCATCCGATCCGACGGCCTCGATGACCGCCGCCCGCATCGAGAGCAGTAGCCACGGGATCATCGAGACGGTGAGCGCGAGGAACGGCAGCACACCGTGCTGCATGAGCCCACCGAGGGTGTAGTCGTCCCCGGCCCGGCGTGCCCCCGAGGTGGGAAACCATCCGGCGCCGACCGCGAACACGCTCACCAGCACCAGCGACACCACGAACGGCGGCGTTGCGGCGAGCACTGTCGACAGGCCCGCACACACCCGGTCGAGCCATCCGCCGCGGCGCATGCCGATGATCGCGCCGAGGATGATCGAGATGACCGCGGCGGCGAGCAAGGCTCCGGCCGCCATCACCAGGGTGAACGGAAGTCGTTGTGCGAGAACCTCGGCCACCGGTTTCGACTGCGTCGACGACCATCCGAGGTCGCCGTGCAGCAGTCCCGTCCACCAGTGCCACCACGCCGAGATCCAGGATTGGTCGAGGTCATAGGCAGCGCGCACCGCCTCCCGCTGGTCGGGCGTCGCGCTCTGGTAGCGGTCCCCCAGATACGCGGCCAACGGTTCGAAGGGAGACATCGCCGCAGCGGCGAATATCGCCACCGACACCAGCACGATCGTCGGGATGGCGATTCCGGCGCGGCGCAGCAGCAGGCGTCCGGCAGCGCGCCACCGCGACGCACGCCGGGGCGGCTGCGGGGCGGCCGCCGCGGAGGACGGCGAGGTCCGCTCGGGGGCAATCGTCATGAGCGAACCCAGGATTCGAGGTTCCACCAGGGACCCCACGCGACCCCGTGGGAGTGCGGCTCGAGGATGGGTGCGTCGTGCGTCCAGTCGCTGTCGCGTGATGCGTAGGTGTGATGCAGAAAGGTCAGGAACACCGACGACGGCGCGCTCTGATAGACCCGCTGGATCTCCCGGTAGCGCTCGGTGTTCGCCGGCCCCGGTGCGCTGATCCGCGCCGCGTCGAGCAGTTGATCGAGACCGGGCGCGGTGAAGTTGCCGGGATTGGAGTACGGGGAGGAATCGACCACCCGGGTGTGCAACGTGTCGTAGACCTGCGAGTCGATGCTGTACGGGGTGGCACCGCCACCGAGCAACACCGCGTCGGTCGTGAGTTTGGTGTCGGTCTCATCCCAACTCGATCCGCGCGGGGTCACCGCGATCCCCAGCGGTTTCATCGCCGCGGCGAATGCCACCGCGAGATCGCGTCGCAGAGTGTCCTGTGCGTTGTACAGGAGTGTGAATTCTGCTCGGGCGTCGCCTTTTTCGCGGATGCCGTCGGCACCGGGTCGCCACCCCGCCGTGTCCAGAATCGTCGTCGCCTCGCCGGTGTCGACGGAGAACTGCGCCGCAGGTTCATACGCATCGCCGTAGACCGAGGCAATCGGGGTGCTGGCCGGCTCGCCGTGTCCGCCGAGCACGTCGCGCACGATCCCGGCGCGATCCACGCCGAGGTTCATCGCGCGCCGTGCCGCGACATCCGCGGTGAAGGCATTGTCCGACGGCAACGAGACCCCGCGCCAGTCCGCGGACTTCACGCTCGACACGGTGATCCCATCCCGATTCGCGAGGGTGTTGGCCAACTTCGGCGGCAGGTTCGCGCCGGCGACCTCGCCGGCGATCACGCGTTGGGCGCGGGTGTTGTCGTCGGGTGCGTAGGTGTAGACGACGCGCGGCAGCTGCGGTGCACCACCCCAGTAATCGTCACGGCCCACCATGACCGCCTGATCCGGGCTCAGCGACTCGAGCCGGTAGGGTCCGGTGCCCACCGGTGCCGTGTTCAACGCCCAGTCGGCGGCGGGTCTCTGTTCCACCTTCTCCGACGGCACGATGCCGAGGAGCAGATACGGCGAGGGGTCGGTGTCGGTGGTCATCGTGACCGTCACCGCGGTCGGGCCGTCGGCGGCGATCGAGGCGATCGGCGCGTAATCGGTGGCGATCTCCGAGGCCACCGTCGGGTTGCGCACCGCGTCGTAGGTGGCGATGACGTCCGCGGCGTCGAGCGTCGTGCCGTCGGAGAACCGCACACCCTCCCGCAACGGCAATAGCCACTGTCGGTCACCGAGTGACTCCGGTGCCGCCGACGCCAACGAGGGTTCGAGGTCGGGGACGCGCGCGTCGTCGTCGGCACTCGGACGCAGCAGTCCCTCGTAGATCGGCGAGACGCCGAGTTGGCCGTAGCCGAGCATCGGGGAGAACGATCCGAGTTCCTGCCCGTCGGCGAGGACCACCTGGTCGGCACCGCTCGATGATCCGGACGAGCACCCTGCCGCGATCAGGACGGCAACCGTCGCCATCACCACGACGGCCCCGTGTCGTCGAGCTCCAGCGGGCGAGATCAGAGCCATCGACGCTCTCCATATCTGTCTGGCGGAACAGGTGTGCGTACAGACATATGTTCGGCGACACATGGGTTGCGCGCATCTCGGACGCTAACGGAGGATTGTTTGGCGCACCACTGACCAGGAGGACAGGATGTCGGATTTGGACGCTTCGGAATGGGCGACGCGGTTTGCGTTGCTCAGCGACGCGACCCGATTGCAGCTGCTCATCGAGATGCATGCCGAGCCAGATCTGCCCGTCTCCGAACTCGCCGCCCGCGCCCGCATCACCGAGAACGCGGCGTCGCAGTCGTTGCGCGCGCTACGGGATCAGGGCTGGGTCTCGTCGGAGAAGTCCGGCCGGACGGTGCAGTACCGGGTGGTCCACGACGCCATCGTGCACCGCATCCTGCATGACATCATCGGCGTATCCCACGTGGATGCGCACGCCGGCGGCGGACACATTCACTCCCACCCGTGACAACAAACTAGAACACGTTCTACTCTGGTCGCGTGGATGTCTCCTACGACGCGACCAAACGCGAACTGACCACCAATCAGGGCACGATCCGATATCACGAGGCCGGCGCCGACGACGCGCCGCCGCTGATCCTGCTGCACGGGTCCGGTCCCGGCGTCACCGGTTGGCGCAATTACCGTGGCAACCTCGGCGTCTTCGCGCGGACCCATCACTGCTACATCGTCGAGTTCCCGGGCTTCGGCGTGAGCGACCCGGTCGAAGGACATCCCGTGCTGACCGCCGGGTCGTCGGTGATCCGGTTCATGGATGCCCTCGACATCGACTCCGCACCCATGATCGGCAACTCGATGGGCGGCGTCGTCGGCGTCAACCTCGCGATCAAGAAGCCCGACCGCGTGTCCAAGCTCGTCACCATCGGTGGTGTCGGACCCAACGTGTTCAGTTCGAGTCCCAGCGAAGGGCTGCGCCTGCTGCAGGAGTTCACCGACGCCCCGGACAAGGACAAGCTCGTCCGCTGGCTCAACGCCATGGTCTATGACCGCTCGATCGTCACCGACCAGCTCATCGAGGAACGCTGGGAGGCGGCGATCCATCCGGACGCCCAGAAGACCGCGTCGATGATGTACGGCTCGGCCGCCTTCGAGATGCAGCAGCAGTTCCTGGCATCCTCCGACACCCCGCCGTACTGGTCGATGATGCACAAGGTGTCCTGCCCGACCCTGCTCACCTGGGGCCGCGACGACCGCGTGAGCCCGCCGGACATGTCGATGGTCCCGATGCGTCTCATCCCCGACGCCGAGCTGCACATCTTCCCCAAGTGTGGGCACTGGGTGATGATCGAGGCGAAGGAAGCGTTCGAGGCGACCGTGGCGGCGTTCCTCGCGCGGGGCTGAGCGAGCCGAAGCCGCGCGGACTCACACCCCGATACTGACCTCACTGGACTTGATCAGGGCAGTGACCTTCGTGCCCGGCTGAAGACCGAGTTCCTCGGCCGCCTCCTTGGTGATCGACGACGTGATGATCTGATCACCACCGTCGAGCTTGACCTTCACGATGGCCGACACGGCACCGAGCGTCACGTCGACGACCTCACCGGACAGTTGGTTGCGGATCGAGAGCTTCATGGGGTTCCTTCCACCACGCGGACTACCAGGTCACCGACCAGTCTCCCAGACACCCCTTCCCCCACGAGCACTTTGAGGTTAATGTCTGTTGACATGAAATTGTCGGACGAGCGCCGACCGTATCGACAGACGGTGCGGGCACAGCGAGCGGCCGCCACCCGCCGCTCGATCCTCGACGCGGTCCGCCACCTCGCAGGCGAGATCCCGCTCTCCGCAATCACTTTGGCGGCTGTCGCCGAGCGCGCCGACGTCTCGGTGCAAACCGTGCTGCGGCACTTCGGCAGTCGCGAGAAGCTGCTCGACGCCACGCTCGAGTACTTCCTGGCCGAGGTCGGTGACGACCGGCGCGTGATCCCCGGTGACGTCGACGACGCGGTGCGGACCGTCGTCGAGCACTACGAGCGTTTCGGCGACACCGTGATGATGGTGCTCACCCAGGAGTCGATCGACGCCACCGCCGCCCAGATCGGGGCGGTGGGTCGCGAGTTTCATGACCGGTGGGTACGCGAGAGTTTCCGACCCTCCGACGAGCGCGCCCACCGACTCCTCGTGGTGGCCACCGACCTCTACACCTGGAAACTGCTGCGGCGCGACCGGGCGCTCTCGGCCGCCGACACCGAAGATCACATGCGGCTGCTGTGCCGCGCCGTCATCGAGACGATCGAGGACCATCATGGCTGACCTGCTCTACGTTACCGCCGATATGGGCGGCAACGTCCAGCCGATGCTCGGGGTAGCGACGGCCACCGCCGCGCTCGGTCACCGGGTGCGCGTCATCGGGCACGAACAACTCCGCGAGGAGATCACCGCCGCCGGCCTCGACTTCGTCCCGTACACCACTGTCCGACAATGGGATTCGACGAAGACACAGATCCCCATCGCCTGGGTGCCGATGCTCAACGACAGCGCCATGGCCGACGACGTCCGGACCGAATGCGAACGACGACGACCCGATGTCGCCATCGTCGACTGCCTGTTGTTCCCTGCACAGGACGCCGTGGCGAAACTGGGAATTCCCCGCGTCGTGCTGACGCATACGATCCGCGAGTATGTGGATCGCACCCGCAAGGTTCGCTATTTCGGCGCGAGCGTCCCGGCGAACCTCTACGGCTACCGTCCAGCACGCCTCTGGGACTCTGCCGATCTCAACCTCGTCACCACCCTGCGAGATCTCGACCCGGCCCGCGATCGGCCGCAGCACGCCAATCTCGAGTGGACGGGCCCCGTCCTCCCGCCCGCCGTCGATGCCGTACCGCAGAACCCTCCGCACGTGCTGGTCAGCTTGTCCACCAACGGTTTTCCGGGTCAGCGCGGCACCCTCAAGCGGATCATCCAGGCCTTGGCGCATCTCCCCGTGCACGCGACTGTGACCACGGCCGGCGTCTTCGATCCCGAGACTTTCGACGCCCCCGACACTGTGACTGTCACCGGCTATGCCGACCATTCGGCGCTCTTGGCCCGCAGTTCGCTGCTCATCGGTCACGGCGGACATTCGACGACGTTTCGCGCACTCTCGCATGGTATTCCGGTGTTGGTCCTGCCCGCGTCGTCGTTCCTGGATCAGCGGATGATCGGCGTATCGCTCCGCGATGCCGGCGTGGGCGACGTACTCCGACGCTCAGCGTCGTCGTCGACAATCGCCGAGGCCACACAGAAGCTACTGTCTGACGACGGCCTTGAGGGCCGGGTTCGGGAACTCGGTGCTCGCATCCGCGCGACCGATGGAGCATCACAGGCCGCGTCCCGAATCGATGATCTGATTCAGAAGGCATAGTGCCTCACATCACCGTGCGGCGAGCAGCGTTGCCAGGCGCTGTTCGAGTTCGCTGCTGGCAGTGATGATCTCGCGGTAGTTGATGCGGAGTTCGGTGATGCCGGGGATCGCGGCGGCACCGCGCGAATCGGCGGCACCGCGGACATCGGCAGGCTCGGTGTCGGGTACATCGGCGGGTCCAGTGTCGGGGACATCGGCGGGTCCGGTGTCGGGGACATCGGCGGGCTCGGTGTCGGGGACGTCGGCGGGGTCGGTGTCGGGGCGTGTGTCAGCGTCGGCGGTCTCGGTGGAGGGTCCGTCGCTGGTGGCATCGCGGTGTGATGGATTGACGTCACCGCTGCTGTCGCCGATATCGTCCGTGGTGGGTGTGTCCGAGCAGGGTGGAGCCTCCGGTGACGACTGTCCGGCGGCATCTTCTGGTGGTGGGCCGTGGATCTCGGCCCGCACCTGTTCCAGATGCCAGCGCAGGTGTCCTGGGATGTCGGGCAACCGATTCACGCGTTCGGGGTTGGGGGGTGCGCCAGGCTTACTGTTCAACGTCCACCCGCACCGTCCTTGATCCGGGCCATCCGGGATGACCCTCGAACGTAGATGTCCGGGTTTGGTGGGGTGATGCCGTCGGTTATGGATCGGACACGTCCCGAACAGTTCGGTGATGTCGGTGTTACCACCCTCAGCCCAGTCCTGGTCGGCGTGATGCAACTCCAGATGCACGGCGGGCTGCCCGCATCCGGCAACCGAACACACGTGACCATCAGGGCGGGAAAACGCTGCCATCCGTTGTGGTCGGGCCGCCAGACGGCGTCCACGCCCGAAGAACAGGGGCATCGGCTTCGCATCGGCGAACACCGACAACCAGGTGTCGGCACCCCCACGATCGATCTCGGCCAACAAGTCCCGGACGGGGATGAGATGTCCGGTGGCGGTGGTGGCCAGACCCGACGCCTGTTGTAGATCCGACAGGGTCGCGGTGGCGATCACCTGGATCGGTAACCCCCGATGCGAGCGGCCGAGGAGGCGGCCGTC